>NZ_JASKYR010000524.1:0-6746 GCF_041028215.1 Streptomyces flavofungini | reverse complement strand
GGGCGGTCCACGACCCGAACGGCACACAGCGGCGCCTCTCCGAGCTGACCGCGACCACCCTGCTCGTCGGCAGCGCCGCCGTGGTGCTCGGCGGAGCCGCGTACGGCCTGCTGAGCTGGTGGTTCACCCACTTCGCCGTCACCGCGACCGAACTGCGCATCCGCACCGGCCTGTTCTTCCGGCGCGCCGCCCACATCCGGCTCGACCGCCTCCAGGCGGTCGACGTGACGCGGCCCCTGCTCGCCCGCATCGCCGGGGTGGCCAAGCTGAAGCTGGACGTCGTCGGCGCGGAGAAGAAGGACGAACTGGCCTATCTCGGTGAGCGTGAGGCCGCCGAGCTGCGGGCCGAACTGCTCGCGCGGGCCGCCGGTTTCGCCCCCGAGCGGGCCCGCGAGGTCGGCGAGGCCCCGGTGCGCGGCCTTCTGCACGTGCGGCCCCGGATGCTCGCCGTCTCCCTGCTGCTGACCGGCGCGCCCTGGGCGATGCTGGTCGCCGCGGTGGTCGTGCCCGGCTTCCTGTGGTTCGCCACGCACAGTGTGTGGACCGTCCTCGCGGCGGCGCTGCCCATGCTGGGCGGCGCCTTCGCGTCCAGCGGCGGCCGCTTCATCTCGGAGTACGACTGGACGGTGGGCGAGTCCCCCGACGGCCTGCGCATCGATCACGGTCTCCTCGACAAGGCCCATGAGACGGTGCCGCCGGGCCGCGTCCAGACCGTGCACATCGTGGAGCCGCTGCTGTGGCGGAGGCGGGGCTGGGTCCGCGTGGAGCTGGACGTGGCGGGCTCGGCCAACAGCGTCCTGGTGCCGGTGGCGCCCCGGGAGCACGCCGAGGCGGTGATCGCACGCGTGCTGCCCGGCGTCCGCGTGCCGGGCGCCGCCGAACTGGTGCCGCCGCCCGCGCGCGCGGCGTGGTGCGTCCCCCTCTGGTGGAAGGGGTACGGCAGCGCGGTCACCGACGCGGTCTTCGCGGCCCGGCACGGCCTGTTCAAGCGCCGCCTCTCCCTCGTGCCGCACGCCAAGGTGCAGAGCGTCCGGTTCTCCCAGGGCCCCTGGGAGCGGTTCAAGGACGTGGCCGACGTCCGCGTCCACACCGGCGCCAACAAGACCGTGACGGCGCGGCTCCGCCCGGCCGGGGAGGCCGCCGAGCTGCTCAGGTCCCAGGCGGACCGCTCGCGCACGGGCCGCCGCGAGGCGCGGCCGGACCGGTGGATGGCTTAAGAGCCTGTGTCAGGCTCCAAGGCCCCGGCGGCATCGCTGCCACCGGGGCCCGGAGAGCCTGCTGGGACGGGAGCGCTCAGAGCCTGTGCATATCCCCGGTCGGACCAGCGTGCGGCGTCTGGTGCGTGCGATCGCAAGGCGCCGGAGAGCCCTCGTAGCGGAGCTACTAGGGCTTTTCGGTAACGCGGCGAGGGTGCGTGCCAGGCGTCGCACGCCCGGCCGGGGATATGACACAGGCTCTCAGGCCCCGAGCGCCGTCCGCAGTCCCGCCACGTCGATCTGCTCCGTCTCGTCGTGCGCCGTCAGGTCGATGACCTGGCCCACGCCGCGTTCCGCGGCGGAGTCGGGCGCGTCCTTGAACTCCGCCTCGGTCTCGGCCTTGTGCACCGCGAGTGCCTCCTCACCGACCACGTCGGCGAGGTCCTCGTTCTGCACGGCTTCGAGCGCGGCCGGGGCCGAGCCCTTCGTGCCGAAGAAGTCGAACCCGCCCTGGGGTGCCGGGCGGCGCGCCTGCGCGGGCGGCGCGACGGCGACCGCGCGCTCGTGCCCGCCGTATCCGTCGGCCGCCCCGGGCTTCCCCCGCGACTCGTCCTCCGCCTTCGGCGGGGCGGCGGGCCCCGCTTCCCGCGGCGCGGCGGGCTCCGTGCGGGGCGCCGCGACGGGTCGCGTGCGCGGCGTCGGGGACGAGTCCGCGCGCGGCGTCATGCGGTCGAGCGCGGCGTTGGCCCGCTGGAAGAGCGAGGCCGCGGGCCCGGCCGGGGCGGCCACCGGAGGGGCGGCATCGGTGGAACTGGCCGGGGTGGCTTCAGTGGGCTGCGCCGGGGCGGCTTCGGCGGTCTGCGCCGGGGTGGCTTCGCCGGGCTGCGCCGGGGTGGTCCTCCCGGACTTGGCCGAGGCGGCATCGGCGGCGGCCGGAGCGGCCTTGGTACGTCCGGCGGAGCTCTTTCCCTCCTCGCGTCCGGCGGGGCTGTTTGCCCCGGCACGTCCGGCGGGGCCCTCCTCGCGCGCGGCGGGGCTCTCCGTACGCGCGGCCGGGTCCTCCGCACGCGCCGCTGGCCTCGGGGCCCCCGCCCGCACCGCGGGTACGAGGTCCACCGCGCCCGGCACCAAATCCTCGGCGCCCGCCTTCGGCAGCGCGGGGGCCGGGGACGCCGCCTCTATGGCGAGCAGCCGACGGCCCTCCAGGGCGCTGGCCCGCTCGGTCTCCGCGGTCGCGTACCTGCGCAGCAGTTCCGCGTGTTCGTTGCGCAGCGCGGCCAGCTCGGCACGCTTGGCGCGCAGCTTGGTCTCCAGTCTGCCCCGCAGCTCGCGGGACTCCTCGAGATCGGTCTCGGCCTCGGCTATCCGTTCCTCGTGCCGCCACTCGTCGCTCGCGCGGGCGCGGCCGAGCTCGGCGACCTGCTTTCCGGCCGCGAGGTCCCAGCGGCGCATGACGGCCGAGCCGACGACGGCCGCGGCGGCCGCGGCCGCGACGAGTCCGCGGAGCACGACCGGTTCCGCGAACATCCAGGCGCCGCCGGCGCAGAGAACCGAGACGCCTGCGACCGTCGAAGGCGGAAGCAGCCTGTGCAGGGGTGGGGAATGGCGGTGACGTCCACGTGGCATGGCCAGAAACTTACCGCGCGTAGGCGAAGTCATGTGTGCCGCCCGTCAAAAAGCAGCCTTCTCGGCCACAACTCGCCATAACTCCCCACCCTTTTCTTGATCAACTAGCCGAACGGCCGCCCGACCGGCTTCAGATCAGGCCCTTCGACTCCAGGTACTCCTTGGCGACATCGGCTTCCTTCTGACGCTCCTCGTCCACCTTCCGGTTGAGCTCGATGAGGTCGTCCGTGGTGAGCTTCTCGGTCAGCTTCGCCAGCGCGGCGGCTATCTCCTTGCCGCCCGCCTGCTTCGCGTTCACCACGGGAAGGATGTTGTCCGCGTTCTGGAGCTTCTTGTCGTCCTCAAGAATGACGAGGTCGTAGTTCTTCAGCGTCGCGTCGGTCGTCGTGGTGAGCACCAACTGGTCCGTGCCGTTCTTGACGGCCTGCTTGGACTGCGTGGTGCCGACGCCCTTGGGGTCGATTCCGGCGACGTCGATGCCGTACTTCTTCTTGAGGCCGGGAGCGCAGAACGGCCGGGACTCGCATTCGTCGCCCGCCGCGATCTTGACCTTCTCGCCCGACTCGCCGAGGTCCGAGAGCGTCTTGAGCTTGTGCTTCTCCGCGTATTCCTTGGAGACCGCGAACGCGTTCTGGTCGACCGCCCTGCCCGCGGGAAGCACCTTGAGCCCCTCGGGTTCCGCGAGCTTCTTCAGGGCGCCCACCGTGGCGTCGAGATCGCTGGAGGCCACGGCCTTGGCCTTCGGGCCGTTCTTCTCCAGGTTCAGGAATTCCGCGAGGGTCGCGGCATATTCGGGCGCGACGTCGATGGAACCCTTCTGCAGTTCGGGCTTGTAGATCTCACGGTTCTGCACCGTCTTGACCTGGGTGTCATATCCGGCGTCGGCAAGAACGCCCGCGTAGAGCTCGGCGAGCACCTTCTGCTCGGTGAACCGGGCCGAACCGATCACGATCGAGCCCTTCGTGTCACCGCCCGCCTTGTCCGACCCCTTGCCGTCGTCCTCCAGGCTGTCCCCGCCGCACGCGGCGAGCCCCGCGGTCAGCGCCATGACGGCCGCGGCCGCCCCTGCCATCCGTCGCGCGCGACGCGTTGTGCTGTTCATCGGTGAACCACCATTTCGAAGAAATTCGAGGGAACTCGAAGGGGGTAGCGGGGAATTCGGAGGGACTCGGAGGCAAGCGGAGGGAAAGGGGCTCGAGCCGCGGCCGGGGTGCGGGCCGGGGCCGAGTCCGGCTCAGCGGGTCGCGCCGCCCGACCTCCGCATCGGGTCGAAGAGGCGTCCCGCCACCACCAGGGCGCCCTCCACGAGCAGCGCGAGCAGCGCCACCAGGACCGCGCCCGCGACCACTTGCGGGGTGTTCTGGAGGTTGAACCCGGCGGTGATGATCCGGCCGAGACCGCCCTCCCCCGCCATCGCGGCCAGCGTGGCCGTCGCGACGACCTGTACGCCGGCCGAGCGGATGCCGGTCATGATCAGCGGATACGCGAGCGGCAGCTCGACCCGCGCGAAGAGCTGGCCGCCGCTCATGCCCATGCCCCGCGCGGCCTCCACCACCGCCCGGTCCACCTCGCGCATCCCGAGATAGGCGTTGGTCAGCAGCGGCGGCACGGCGAAGAGGACCAGCGCGATCAGCGTCGGCGCGTCGCCGTGCTCACCGAGCGGGGTGAGCGTGAGCAGGATCAGCAGGGCGAGGGTGGGCACCGCGCGGCCGACGTTCGAGACGTTGACCGCGAGGGCGCCGCCCTTGCCGATGTGGCCGAGGCAGAGCGCGAGGGGCAGGGCGATCAGGCAGGCGACGGCCAGGCAGACCCCGCTGAAGTACAGGTGCTCGGCCAGGCGGTGCCACACCCCCTTCTCGCCCTGCCAGTTGGCGCCCGTGGTCAGCCAGTCGTACGCACCCGTGATCGCGTTCATGCAGGTTCAGCCACCTTGGCCATGGCCGCCTTGCGGTCGGCTCGGCTCGTCCGTATTCGGTGGGCCCTGGTCCAGGGCGTCAGCCACCGCTGTAGGCCCAGCAGGAGCAGGTCGGCGACGACGGCGAGGAGCACGCAGAGCACCGACGCCGTGAGCACCTGCGCCTTGAAGGTCGTGTCGAGGCCGTCGAGGATCAGGGTGCCGAGGCCGCCGTAGTCCACGATGGCGCCGACGGTGGTCAGGGCGACCGTGGAGACCGTGGTGATGCGGACACCGGCGAGCAGCGCGGGCAGCGCGAGCGGCAGCTCCACCTCCCACAGCAGCCTCAGCGGGCCGTACCCCATGCCCTTGGCGGCGTCCCTGGCCTCGTCGGGCACCGCTTGGAGCCCGGCCAGGATGTTCCGCACGAGGACCGTGAGGGAGTACAGCACGAGGCCCGTGACGACCAGGGAGGCCGAGAGCCCGAAGAACGGCAGGAGCAGCGAGAACATCGCGAGCGAGGGCACTGAGTAGAGCACGGTCGTCACACCGAGGATCGGCCCCGCGAGGAAGCGCCAGCGCCGCGCGAGCAGCGCGAGCGGCAGGGAGACGGCGAGCCCGATCGCCACCGAGGCGAGCGTGATCCCGACGTGCTGAAGGGTCGCGTCGATCAACTCCTGGCCGCGGGAGCGGACATATTCCCCGCATATCCAGTCATTGGTCACCAGACAGTTCTGCTCGGCCACGCGCCCCACCTCCCCCCGAATTCCGGGACGTATGCCGTACACACGTCCCCCCGTGTCTGGCGACCCTAACGCGCGGCACCGACAATCGCCGAGAGTCGTTGTACGGCCGCAATACTGCCGACACGCAAAGCCCGTCGCCGCCCGCCACAATGGGGAAACATGATCCGGTTCGAGCACGTCACCAAGCGCTACGCGGACGGCACCACCGCCGTCGACGATCTGTCCTTCGAGGTCGCGGAGGGCGAACTGGTCACGCTCGTCGGTCCGTCGGGCTGCGGCAAGACGACCACGATGAAGATGGTGAACCGGCTCATCGAGCCGAGCGAGGGCCGGATATTCGTCGACGGCGAAGACATATCGGGCACCGACCCGGTCGAACTGCGGCGCCGCATCGGCTATGTCATCCAGCAGGTCGGCCTCTTCCCGCACAAGACGGTCCTGGAGAACACCGCGACCGTCCCGCACCTCCTCGGCGTCAAGCGCGGCAAGGCCCGCGAGCGCGCCGCCGAACTCCTGGACCTGGTCGGCCTCGACCCGTCCGTCTTCGGCGACCGCTACCCCGAGCAGCTCTCCGGCGGCCAGCGCCAGCGCGTCGGCGTGGCCCGCGCCCTGGCGGCCGATCCGCCGGTGCTGCTGATGGACGAGCCGTTCGGCGCGGTCGACCCGGTCGTCCGCGAGCACCTCCAGAACGAGTTCCTGCGCCTCCAGCAGTCCGTGCGCAAGACCGTCCTCTTCGTCACGCACGACATCGAGGAGGCGGTGCGCCTCGGCGACCGCATCGCCGTCTACGGCCACGGCCGCATCGAGCAGTTCGACACGCCCTCGACGGTGCTCGGCGCCCCCGCGACCGACTACGTGGCCGACTTCGTCGGCGCGGACCGGGGCCTGAAGCGGCTCTCCGTGACGCCGATCGAGGAGGGCGACCTGGAGGAGCCCCCCGTGGTGCACCTCGACGACCCGCTGCCCAAGGAGCTCGACGCCCGCTGGGCCGTGGTCCTGGACGGTGACAACAACCTGCACGGCTGGATCTCCGCCGAGCACGCGCGCGTGGGGCACGGCACGGTCCGCGAGCACGCCCGCCGCATGGAGGCCTGGCTGCCGGTGGGCGCCAGCCTGAAGCAGGCCTTCGCGACGATGCTCCAGCACGACGCGGGCTGGATCGCGGTCATCGACAAGGACAGCGAGGGCCGCTTCCTCGGCGTGCTCACCCCCGCGCGGCTGCACGAGGCGCTGCGCCGCTCGACGGCGGCGGACGCCCGCGACGTCGCACGCGCCGACGTGGAG
>NZ_JASKYR010000523.1:0-6809 GCF_041028215.1 Streptomyces flavofungini | reverse complement strand
GTACAAGGGCAGCAGCAAGCCGCTCGCCTACGAGTCCGAGTTCACGGTGGTGCGCGGCAAGACCACGGGGCGCGCGCTCATCGACTGGCGGCCCTCCGTCGTCCACCCCTCCCTGGAGCCGGGCGACTCCCTGGCCACGGGTGAGGCGCCCGCCCCGCCCATCCAGGCGGTGGACCGCGCGGGCACGCCCCTGAGCCGCAAGGACCATCCCTCGCTCGGCCCGCTCCTCGACGAGCTGCGCAAGCGGTACGGGGACACGGCGGGCGGCACCCCCGGCACCGAGCTCTACGTACGGCGCGAGGGCTCCGAGGGCGCCGCACGCACCCTGCTCACGCTCTCCAAGGGCAAGCCGGGCAAGCTGCGCACGACGCTCAGCGCGGGCGTCCAGAAGGCCGCCGAGCGGGCGGTGCTGCGATATGACGAGTCGTCCGTGGTGGCGGTGCAGCCGAGCACCGGCGAGGTCCTCGCGGTCGCCAACCACCGCGAGGACGCCTTCAACGCGGCGTTCGAGGGCAACGTGATGCCCGGCTCGACCATGAAGATCCTCACCGCGGCGATGCTGATCGACAAGGGCGTCACCTCGGCGGGCGCCACCGCGCCCTGTCCGGCCACCGCGACCTGGCAGAGCCAGACCTTCCACAATCTGACCGGGATGGCCCCTGACGAGTCCGGCACGTTCGCGGACGCCTTCGCGCGCTCCTGCAACACCGCGTTCGTGAAGCTGATCGACGAGGACGGGCTCACCGACTCCTCGCTCACCGAGGAGGCGCAGAACCGCTTCGGCCTGGGCAAGGGCGACTGGAAGGTCGGTCTGCCGTCCTTCGAGGGCTCGGTGCCCGCCTCCCCGGGACCGGACCGCGCCGCCAACGCCATCGGCCAGGGCCAGGTGCAGATGAGCCCGCTGGCCATGGCGTCGGTGACGGCGACCGTGAAGACCGGCTCGTTCCACCAGCCGGTGATCGTGCCCCGCTCGCTCGACGACCGCGCACTGGCGACCGCCGACGGTCTGAAGGCGTCAACGGCGGCGCAGCTCAGGGCGATGATGCACCGCACGGCGGTGCGGGGCACCGGCGCCCGCGCCATGGCCTCGCTCGGCGGGGACACCGGCGCGAAGACGGGCTCGGCGGAGGTCGACGGCCAGGAGGTCTCCGACAGCTGGTTCACCGGCTATCGGGGTGACGTCGCCGCGGCGGCGATGACGCAGCGGGGCGGCCACGGCGGCGACGCGGCGGGCCCGATCGTCGCGGACGTACTGCGGGCAGGGTAAAGGGTCCGCCCGCGGGCCGTACGGCCGGGACACAAAGTGGTCAAGGGCTTCCTCGGACGGCTCTAAGGTGGGCTCCGGTTGAGGAGCTGGGGGCTCTGGGGAACAGGCGGAGGATTTGTGGGCAAGCGGAGGCGCGCCAGTGAGCGCACGGGCGTCGGCATGAAGAACGGCAGAGTGCACCCCGGTGTGCTCGGCGGGGCGGCGGCCGTCGTCGTGTGCGGGGTGGGGGCCGCCGCGTTCGCGCTCTCCGGCGCGGCGGACGGGGACGGTTCGACCGTCGACGGCAAGCAGGTGGCCTCGGGCCCGCCCACGTCGGCGGAGGTCCGTACGACCGCGCGCGCGTTCCTCGCCGCGTGGGCCGAGGGCGACACGGCCAAGGCGTCGGCGCTGACGGACGACCGCGCGGCGGCCCGGAAGGCGCTGGCCTCCTTCCGCGAGGACGGCCACTTCACGAAGACGGTCCTGACGCCGGGCAGGCGTGCGGGCGCCGATGTGCCGTTCAAGGCCTCGGCCACCGTCGCGTACAAGGGCAGGAGCAAGCCCTTCGCGTACGAGTCCGAGCTGACGGTGGTGCGCAGGAAGAGCGACGGCAAGACGCTGGTGGGCTGGCGCCCCTCGGTGGTGCACCCCGAACTGAGGGAGGGCGACCGGCTCGTCACGGGCGAGGCGGGCGATCCGCCGATCAAGGCCGTGGACCGGGACGGCGGCGAGCTGACGGCGGCGAAGTACCCCTCGCTCGGCACCGTCCTCGACGGCCTCAGGGAGAAGTTCGGCAAGGAGGCGGGCGGCAAGGCGGGCGTCGAGCTGCGCGTGGTGCGCGCGGACTCCGCGAAGTCCGCGGACGCGTCGGCGGAGGCGAAGGCGAAGAAGGACGACGCGAAGTCGACGCCCGACAAGACGCTCCTGACGCTCTCCCCCGGCACCCCGGGCACGCTGAAGACGACGTTCAGCCCGTCGCTCCAGGCGGCGGCGGAGCGCGAGACGGCCAAGCGGCAGCGGGCGTCGGTGGTGGTGCTCAAGCCGAGCACCGGCGAGATCCTGGCCGCCGCCAACTCCACGCCGACCGGCTTCAACACGGCCTTCCAGGGCTCGCTCGCCCCCGGATCCACGATGAAGGTCGTCAGCGCGTCGATGCTCCTGGAGAAGAAGCTCGCCGGGGTCGGCAAGAAGCACCCGTGCCCCAAGTACTCGACGTACGGCGGCTGGAAGTTCCAGAACGACGACAAGTTCGACATCAAGGGCGGCACGTTCCGCGACAGCTTCGCGCGCTCCTGCAACACCGCCTTCATCAGCCAGGCGAAGAAGCTGGAGAACGACTCCCTGACCAGGCAGGCGCAGGAGGTCTTCGGGCTCGGGCGCGACGACTGGTCGATCGGGGTGTCGTCCTTCGACGGGGCGGTGCCGGTGCAGAGCGACGCCCAGATGGCGGCCTCGCTGATCGGACAGGGCGGGGTGCGGATGAACCCGCTGAACATGGCGTCGGTGTCGGCCACGGTGAAGTCGGGCACGTTCAGGCAGCCCTACCTGGTCTCCCCGGACGTGGACGACCGCGAACTGGCGACGGCGCCGCGCAAGATGTCGGGCGCCACGCTCTCGGGCCTGCGGGAGCTGATGCACCACACGGCGGTGGCGGGCACGGCGGTGGAGCCGATGTCGGGCCTCGGTTCCGACATGGGCGCCAAGACCGGCTCCGCGGAGGTGGACGGCCAGAAGAAGCCCAACGGCTGGTTCACGGCGTACCGGGGTGACCTGGCCGCGGCGGCGGTCGTCCAGCAGGGCGGCCACGGCGGCGACTCGGCGGGGCCCGTGGTGCGGGCGATGCTGTTGGCGGGGGGCTGAGGGTCGACTTGCGCGGGCCGGGGGCCTGACGACGGCTCCCGGTAACCTCCCCGCCGACGACCGGCGCCCCTGTCCGCTATACGGATACAAGGTCGCGTGCCCGCTACACGGAACGCTAGCGTGCGGGGCCATGAGCACTACTGCATCCGAACCGACCGGAGACGCCGGACCGGCCGAGGGCGCCGAACCGGCCGAAGGCGCCGAACCGACCGGAGGCGCCGGGCCCGCGGCGCCGGTCCCCTCCGCGGCGCACCCCCGTTTCGCCGCGGCCCTGCGCGATCTCGGTCTGGCCGAGCTGCTCGGCCGGGTCCGCCGCTTCCCCGAGCAGACCCGTACCGCGCAGGAGGCGGCGGCGGCGATCGGCTGCGAGCTGAGCCAGATCTGCAAGTCGCTGATCTTCGCTGCGGACGGCGTACCGGTCCTGGTCCTGATGGACGGCGCGTCCCGGGTCGACCTCGACCGCGTCCGTGCGGAACTGGGCGCGGAGAAGGTGACCCGCGCCAGGGCGGACGTGGTCAAGGAGACGACGGGCTACACGATCGGCGGCGTCCCGCCCTTCGGCCACGCGAACAGGACCCGGGTCCTCGCCGACCGCTCGCTCCTGGCGCACGAGGAGATCTGGGCGGCGGCGGGCACCCCGTACTCGGTCTTCCCGACGGACCCCGAGACGCTGATCGCCCGGGCGGGCGCCACGCTGGTGGACGTGCGCGAGACGTCCGAGTGACCCCCCTCGTCGCGTCGGCGGTCCTGCTGGCCGCCGTCACGCACGCGTGCTGGAACGCGATAGCCCACCACATCACGGACAAGTTGGTCGGCTTCACGCTGATCTCGGGCGGCGGCCTGCTGATCGGCGCGCTGATGTCCCCGTTCGTGCCGTTCCCCGCGGCGGCGGCCTGGCCGTACCTTCTCTTCTCGGCGGCCCTGCACCTCGCGTACTACGCCCTGCTGATGCGCAGCTTCAAGCTGGGCGACTTCGGCCAGGCGTATCCCATCGCGCGCGGCACGGCGCCGCTGGTCGTCACGGTCCTCGCGGCCCTCTTCGCGGGCGAGGTCCCGGACGGCTGGCAGGCGGCGGGCGTGGCGGTCTCGTGCGCGGGCCTGACGGGGCTCGCCCTGTGGGGCATACGGGGTTCGGGGCGCCGCCCCGACTGGGCGGCCCTGACCGCCGCCCTCGCCACCGGCGTCTCGATCGCGGGCTACACGGTGGTGGACGGCCTGGGCGTCCGCGCCTCCGGCTCCTCCCTCGGCTACATCGCGTGGCTGATGATCCTGGAGGGCGTGGGCATCCCGCTCTACGCGGCGTACCGCTGGCGCGGCTCCCTCATCCCACGCCTCCGCCCGTTCGCGACGGTGGGCCTCCTGGGCGCGGCCCTCTCGGTGGCGGCCTACGGCCTGGTCCTCTGGGCCCAGACCAGAGCGGACCTGGCCCCGGTCTCGGCCCTCCGCGAATCCTCGATCATCGTCGGCGCCGCCATAGGAGCCCTCTTCTTCAAGGAACGCTTCGGCGCACCGAGACTGCTGGCGGCGGGGCTGATGGTGGCGGGCATCGGCCTGATGCTGCACGCGGGGTAGGCGCCGCCTGCCGTAACGGTACGGGTCATGACGGGGCGTGAGCCCTCGCAAGGACGCGCCCGGTAATCCCCCGGGTCAGCCCGCCGCCGGTCGCCCCGGGCTCAGGCCCACGCAGCGGCGGCACGCCCTCGCCGAGGTCGCCACCACCGCGTGGGACGCCGCCGCCAGGGCCAGCGCCGCTGTCAGCAGGAGCCAGTTCGTGGCCAGGGCCGTCGCGATGGCCAGGGAGAGGGTGGCCACCGCCATGGCCGCGCTCGCCGTCGTGCCGGTCAGGGCGACCGTCAGCGGGAGGCGGTGCGGGGTGGGCAGGCGGCGGGCCAGGGTGCCCGTGGCCCCCAGGGCAGCCGCCGCCAGCAGGGCCGACAGCGTGGCGAACAGGGCCAGGTGCGCCGCCAGTTGCTGCCAGAGCAGGTCGCCCGTGCGGGCCAGGTACCAGCACGCCAGCAGGAACGGCGCCATCAGCGTGATCGTCCGGGCCGTGTGTCTCGCCTGGGCGATGGTGAGTTCCCGCTGACAGGCCGGGGCCAGGTCCTCGACCGTGCCGAAGTCCCGCACCGCGAGGCGCGCCGCCTCCGTCTCCGGTACGCCCGACTCCGCGTACGCCGCCGCCGTGTCCACCAGGCCGTCCCGCATCTCCGCCAGCAGACGGGACGTGGCCCCCGGCGGGCCCAGCAGCGTCGCCCTCAGCTTCGCCACGTGCTCCTCGACGGGGTCCCGGGGCACCGCCGCGCTCATGTGGCGAGGCCCGGCCGCGTGCCGCCGCCGGGGTTCAGGACCGCGCCGATCGCCGCCGTGAACTCCGACCACGCCGCCCGTTCCCCGGCCAGCGACGCCCGCCCCGCGTCGGTCAGCTCGTACGCCCTGCGGCGCCGCTCCCCCGCCGCCGCCTCCCAGCTGCTGCTCAGCAGGCCGAGCCGCTCCAGGCGGTTCAGCGCCGGGTAGATCGTGCCCGTACGCAGCTCAAGCGCGCCGCCGCTGCGCCGCTGCACCGCCGTGATGATCGCGTACCCGTGCAGCGGGCCGGGCTCAAGCACCGCCAGCAGCAGTCCGTCGAGGTGTCCTCGTACCGCATCCGCCTTCATGAGTAGGCAGCCTACACAAGTGAAGCGTTGGCAGTGTATGTATTGGTAGCCAATATGTTTGCAGGCAATCCGTTGTTCCCCGTACTCGCACGCTGTCCGTCCCGCCCGGAGATGCCCCATGACCAAACTGCTGCTGTCCGTCCACGTCCTCGCGGCGATCCTCGCCGTCGGGTCCATCACCGTGGCCGCCTCGATGTTTCCGCGGTACGCGCTCCAGGCGCTGGACGGCGAAGGCGGGCGGGCCGCCGGGGTCGCCGCGCTGCTCCACCGCGTCTGCCGGGGGTACGCGCTCGCCGGGCTCGCCGTGCCCGTCTTCGGGATCGCCACCGCCGCCCGGCTCGGCGTCCTCGGGGACGCCTGGCTCATCGCCTCGCTGCTCCTGACCGCCCTCGCCGCCGGACTGCTCGCGGCGGTCATCCTGCCCGGTCAGCGGCGGTTGCTGGACGCGGGCAGCGGTGCCGAAGGCGCCCGGTCCCGCGCCGCCCGGCTCTCCATGCTCACCGGCGTCTTCAATCTCCTCTGGGCCACCGTCACCGTCCTGATGATCGTCCGGCCCGGCTCCACCACCGGAGCGTGAGCGAGGTGAGAAGCGATACGACCCCGCGCACGCTCCGCGTCGCCGCCGCCCTCGAAGCCGCCTCGCTCGCCCTGCTCCTGGGGAACCTGGCGACCGTGCACGCGGCCGCCGTCTCCGCGCCGCTCGGCCCGCTGCACGGCACCGCCTATCTCGTCACCCTCGCCACCGCCTGGCCGCTGGGCCGCGCCGCCCGGTGGCTCGCCCTCGTACCCGGCGTCGGCGGGATTCTGGTCCTGCGGAGGGTCAGAGCCCCCGGTCGACCGCCGTCCGCAGCGCCCGCACCAGCGCCTGGGCCCTCGGATCGGCCGTGACGCCCTTCGCCATGCCGTTCGTGACATAGCCGAAGGCGAGGCCCGACTCCGGGTCCGCGAAGCCGAGGGCGCCGCCGCTGCCGGGGTGGCCGAAGGAGCCGGGGGCCAGGAACGGGGAGGCGCCGCCGTGCAGCATGTAGCCGAGGCCGAAGCGGGTGGGG
>NZ_JASKYR010000522.1:0-5241 GCF_041028215.1 Streptomyces flavofungini | reverse complement strand
CCTCACCGCCCTCGCCCACCCGTCTCGTCGCGGCCCTTGSGGGCCGTCGGCACCAGCAGGACGGCGGTGTCCTCGGCGCCGTCGAGGCAGGCGCGGGCCATGCCGGTCAGGACGGCCTCCGGGCCGATCTCGACGCAGCGGTCGACTCCGGCGGCGCGGAGCGCGTCGACTCCGTCGGCGAAGCGTACGGCCTGGCGGACATGCGTCACCCAGTAGTCGGGGGTGGTCAGTTCGCCGGTCGCGGCGATGCGTCCGGTCACGTTGGAGACGACCGGTATCCGCGGCTCCGCGTACGAGAGACCCGCGAGGACCTCCCGGAACTCCGCGAGCATCGGTTCCATCAGCGGCGAGTGGAAGGCGTGCGAGACGCGCAGTCGGCTGGCTCGGCGTCCCCGCTCCCGGAACGCCTCGGCGACCGCGTCGACGGCCTCCTCGGCGCCCGAGACCACCACCGAGGTGGGCCCGTTGACGGCGGCGACAGCCACTTGTTCGGCCCCGCTGGACGTCAGGAACTCGCCGGACCCGAGGAACTCCAGGAGCTCCGCCTCGGTGGCCTCCACCGCCACCATCGCGCCGCCCGCGGGCAGCGCCTGCATCAGACGGCCACGCGCGGCGACCAGGGCGCAGGCGTCGGCGAGGGAGAGCACTCCGGCGACGTGGGCCGCGGCGACCTCGCCGATGGAGTGACCGGCCACGAAGTCGGGCGTGACGCCCCAGGAGGCGAGCAGCCGGTACAGGGCCACCTCGACGGCGAACAGGGCCGCCTGTGCGTACGCGGTGCCGTCGAGGACCGACGCGTCCTCGCCCCACACCACCTCGCGCAGCGGACGCTCCAGGTGCTCGTCGAGCGCCGCGCACACCGCGTCGAAGGACTCCGCGAACACGGGGAAGTTCTCGTGGAGCGCGCGGCCCATGCCCAGGCGCTGCGAGCCCTGCCCCGAGAACAGGAACGCGGTGGTACCGACGGACCGGGCCGCACCGGTGATGACACCGGGTGCGTCCGTGCCCTCGGCGAGGGCCCGCAGCCCGGCCAGGAGTTCGTCGCGGCCGGTGCCGAGCACGACCGCGCGGGACTCAAGGGCGGTACGGGCGGTGGCCAGCGTGTACGCCGTGTCCAGCGGGCGCTCCTCGGGACGCGCCGATACATGGTCGAGCAGCCGGACGGCCTGCGCGCGCAGCGCCTCGGGGGTCGCCGCGGACACCGTCGACGGCAGGACGGCGGGCGCGGGACGTTCGGCGACGGGACCGGTCCCGTCGGCGGACCGCGACGCCTCCGACGCCGGGGCGGGACCCTGCTCCAGTACGACGTGGGCGTTGGTGCCACTGAGGCCGAACGCGGAGACGCTCGCCCGGCGCGGCCGGCCGGTGACCGGCCACGGGCGTTCCTCGGTGACCAGTTCGGCGCGGCCCTCGGTCCAGTCGACGTGCGGCGAGGGGCGGTCCACGTGCAGGGTGCGCGGCACCGTGCCGTGCTCCATCGCCATGACCATCTTGATGACCCCGGCGACACCGGCGGCGGCCTGGGCGTGCCCGATGTTCGACTTGATGGAGCCGAGCAGCAGCGGCCGGTCCTCGGGGCGGTCCTGACCGTAGGTGGCGAGCAGGGCCTGCGCCTCGATCGGGTCGCCCAGGGTGGTGCCCGTACCGTGCGCCTCGACCACGTCCACCTCGGAGGCGGCGCATCCGGCACCTCGCAGCGCCTGGCGGATCACCCGCTGCTGGGAGGGGCCGTTGGGGGCGGTGAAGCCGTTGGAGGCACCGTCCTGGTTGACGGCCGTGCCCTTGACCACGGCGAGCACCCGGTGTCCGTTGCGGACCGCGTCCGAGAGCCGCTCCACCAGGAGCACGCCGACGCCCTCGGACCAGCCGACACCGTCGGCCGCGCCCGCGAAGGCCTTGCAGCGCCCGTCGGCCGAGAGACCGCGCTGGCGGCTGAACTCGACGAACATGCCGGGCGTCGACATCACGGTGGCGCCACCGGCCACGGCCAGCGAGCACTCGCCCGAGCGCAGCGCCTGCACCGCGAGGTGCAGCGCGACGAGCGAGGAGGAGCAGGCGGTGTCGACGGTGACGGCCGGGCCTTCCCAGCCGTAGGTGTACGAGAGGCGGCCGGACACCACGCTGCCGCCCGCGGTGCCGGAGGGCGAGACGTTGAGCGCGTAGTCGTGGTACATCACACCGGCGAAGACACCGGTCCTGCTGCCCTTGAGCGAGGCCGGGTCGATGCCCGCCCGCTCCAGGGCCTCCCACGAGGTCTCCAGCAGGAGACGCTGCTGCGGGTCCATGTACAGGGCCTCGCGCGGCGAGATACCGAAGAACCCGGGGTCGAACTGCGCCGCGTCGTGCAGGAAGCTGCCCCGGCGCGTGTAGCTCTTGCCCTCCTTGCCGGGCTCCGGGTCGTAGAGGTCTTCCACGTCCCAGCCACGGTCGTCGGGAAGGTCGGAGACCGTGTCGGTGCCGTCCATGACCAGGCGCCACAGTTCCTCGGGGGTGGTCACCCCGCCCGGGTAGCGGCAGGCCATGCCGACGATGGCGATGGGCTCGTCGGCAGCGGGCTGCACGGCACCCGTGGGGACCGCCTCCGCGTCCCGCACGACCTCGCTGCCGCCGAGCCGCGACACGATGTGCTCGGTGACGGCGAGGGCGTTGGGGTGGTCGAAGACCAGGGTCGCCGGAAGACGCAACCCGGTCACATTGTTGAGCTGGTTACGCAACTCGGTCGCGGCCAGCGAGTCGAAGCCCAGCTCCTGGAACGCCCGGTCCGGACCGATCACCTCCGCCGAGCCATGACCAAGCACCGACGCCACGTGCGACCGCACCAACTGCAAGACCGTGCGGTGCCGTTCAGCGGCGGGAAGACCGGCCAGCCGGTGCGCCGACGCTTCGGCACCATGCGCTCCGGCACCCGATCCCGCTGCGGCCGCCATGCGCCGGGCGACCGGAGCCAGGGTGCGCAACAGGGCGGGGACTTCGTCGGTACGGGTGCGCAGCGCGGCGGTGTCCACCCGCAGCGGCACCACCGTGGCCTCGGCCCGGTCGAGCCCTCGCGCGAACAGCGCGAGCCCGGCGTCGTGGGAGAGCACCGGCAGACCCTGCGTAGCCATCCGCCGCCGGTCCACCTCGGACAGGTACTGGCCCAGACCGGCGCCCACATCCCAGAACCCGTACGCCATCGACGTCGCCACCAGACCCTCGGCCCGACGCCGCGCCGCCAACGCGTCCAGGAACACATTCGCCGCCGCGTAATTGCCCTGCCCCGCGGTCAGCACCAGACCACCGGCCGACGAGAACAGCACGAACGCCGCCAACTCCAGCCCGGCCGTCGCCTCATGCAGCCACCACGCCGCATCCGCCTTCGGACCCAGCACACCATCGACCCGCTCCGGCGACAACGCACCGACCAGACCGTTGTCACCCACACCAGCCGCGTGGACAACCGCCAGCAGACCCCGGCTCTCGGCCAGCGAACCCACCAAGCCGTGCACGGCGGCACGGTCGGACATGTCGCAGGAGAGAACCTCGACCGCCGCGCCCATCTCCTCCAGTTCAGCGGCGAGGTGTGCCGCGCCCGGGGCCGCCGGGCCGCGCCGCGAGGTCAGGACCACATCCCGCACCCCACGCTCGGCCACCAGATAACGGGCCACCACAGCACCCAGACCACCCGTACCACCGGTGATCAGGACCGCGCCGGAGCCGTCCAACGGCGGCACGGAGTCAGAGTCAGCAGCGTCCTCTCGTACGCGACCCTCGTCGGGCAGGCGCGTCAGCCTCGGCACCAGTACGGAGCCGCCGCGCACAGCGACCTCGGACTCGCCAGAGACCACCGCCGCCACCGCCGCGTCCAGTTCGGCCGACACATCCGCGCCCGGTCCCAGATCCACCAGGGCGAACCGCCCCGGGTTCTCCGCGAGCGCCGCACGCACCAGACCCCACACCGGAGCCTGCACCACATCACCCGCAAGCGCCGTGCCGTCAGCGTCCGCGTCCACGGGCATCGCACCCCGCGTCACGACCACAAGACGCGACCCCGCGAACCGCTCACCAGCAAGCCACTCCTGCACCACACCCAGCACCCGGTCCAACACCGACCGCACACCACCAGGCACATCCACAGACGCATCCGGCACACCACAGTCCAGCACCACCACACCAGGCGCATCCGCACCGTCAACGGCATCGGCAGTGTCAGCGACATCGGCCCACGACACCCAGCGCGCGTCCGTCGACCCCGCCACACCCGAGGGCACCCAGTCGAAGCCGTACAGCGCGCCGGAGTCGCCCGACGCCGCGCCGAGCTGGTCGGTGGAGACCGGTCGGCCCACCATGGAGCCGACCGTCAGGACCGGCGCGCCGGTGACGTCGGCGACCCGGATGTCCATGCCGCCGTCCTCGGCGGTGGCGATCCGGACGCGCACGGCGGCGGCGCCCACCGCGTGCAGGGAGACACGGTTCCAGGCGAACGGGATCACCGTGCCGCCGTCACCGCCCTCGCCGCCGGAGCGCGCGCTGTCGTTGAGGATCGCGGCGTGCATCGTGGCGTCGAGGAGCGCCGGGTGCAGACCGAACCGGCCCGCCTCCTCCGACGCCCCCTCCGGGAGCGCCACCTCGGCGAAGAGTTCCTCGCCCCGGCGCCACGCCGCACGCAGCCCCTGGAACATGGGCCCGTAGGCGTATCCACGCCCCAGGAAGATGTCGTAGGCGTCTCCCACAGGAATCGTCTCGGCGCCCGGCGGCGGCCACTGGCCCGCCGCGAAGTCGGCCGGGCCGGTGTCCCTCGCCGTATCCGCATCAGTACCCGTCTCCGTATCCGTGAGGAATCCGGTGGCGTGGGTGGCCCAGTCCTGCTGGGTGCCTTCGGGGCGGGAGTAGACGGCGACCGTGCGGCGTTCGCCGGTGCGCGGTCCGACGATGACGCGGACCTGGACGCCGCCGTGTTCGGACAGCACCAGCGGTGCCGCGAGGGTCAGCTCGTCCAGCGTGGCGCAGTCGACGGTGTCGCCCGCGGCCAGGGCCAGTTCCACGAGGACGGCACCCGGCAGCAGCACCCGGCCGAGGACCACGTGGTCGGCGAGCCACGGCTGCGCCTCCACCGACAGCCTGCCCGTGAGCWCCGCGCCACCGGAGTCGGGCAGCGCCACGACCGCGCCGAGGAGCGGGTGGTCGGCGGCGTCGAGTCCGGCGCCTTCGGCCGCCGCGGGCGCTCCGCCGGTCGCGGTGAGCCAGTAGCGCTGACGCTGGAAG
>NZ_JASKYR010000521.1:0-5437 GCF_041028215.1 Streptomyces flavofungini | reverse complement strand
GCCCGCCTCCAGGAGGAGCCCGAAGCGCCGGAACACCTCCGGGCCCGGCAGGAAACCGGCGATGGCCTGCTCCCGGGCGAAGACCAGGGTGAGCAGCAGCAGCGACACCAGGGCCTGCACCGCCACGGTGAGTGGCCTGGCCAGCGGCACCCGCCGGGCCAGCGCGCCCGCACCGCTCTGGATCGCGAGCAGGATCACCGCCTGGAGGAACCACGTCGCGGGATCGACGAGCGGCAGCATCGCGCTCGACGCCATCAGCGTGGCCGCGGTGGCGCAGAGCGCGAGCCGCGCGCGTCCGCTCATGACCGTCCCCCCACTGTCCCGCGCACTCCCGCCGCCGTCGTACGCCCTGCCGTCCCCGTCGTACGTGCCGCCGGTACGGGTCGTCCTGTCATGCCCAGCCCCCGGTCGTCATGCCCAGCCCCCGGTCGTCGTGCCCGCTGCGGGCGCCGGGCCCGCGCTCGTGCGGGCGTGGTCCGCCTGGCGCCACAGGTCCGCCAGGCTCGCGGCCTGCGGCACGTGCAGCGCCGTCCAGCCCGCCTCGCGCAGCATCCGCACGCGCGTGTCACCGGCCTCCGAGGGGCTGCCGCCCGGACCCTGCGCCCAGGCCGTGCCGTCCAGGACGAAGGCGACCGCGGAGCCGCTGCGCTGGCGCATCTTGGCGACCACCGCCGCCTGCTCCTCGTCCAGATCGCCGAGGAAGGCGACGAGGAGGCCCTCATTGCCGCCGCGCAGGACGTCGTAGGCCCGGGAGAGCCCCGCGCCGTCGGAGTGGTCGATCACCGCGAGGGTGTCCATCATCAGCCCGGCCGCGTCCGCCGACTCCTGGCTGGTGCCCGCGAAGCCGTCCGCGCCCTCGCCCGGCACCGAGGTCCCGGTGTCGGTGAGGAGCCGCACCGAGAAGCCGCGCTCCAGCATGTGCACCAGCGTGGAGGCGGTGCCGGAGACCGCCCACTCGAAGGCCGAGTCGGGGCCCGCGCCCCGGAATCCGGCGCCCCGGGTGTCGAGGAGCACCGTGCAGCGGGCGCGCTGCGGCTGCTCCTCGCGGCGGACCATCAGCTCTCCGTAGCGCGCGGTGGAGCGCCAGTGCACCCGGCGCAGGTCGTCACCGTGGCGGTAGCCGCGCGGGATGACGTCGTCCTCGCCCGCGAGGGCCAGCGAGCGGTTGCGCCCGTCGCCGTACCCCTTGGCCTCGCCGGTGAGCCGCACCGGGGGGAGCGCCTCCACGCGCGGGATGACGGTGAGGGTGTCGTACGTCGAGAAGGAGCGGGTCAGCTCGCACATCCCGAAGGGGTCCGACAGGCGCAGTTGCAGGGGGCCGAGGGGATAGCGTCCGCGCAGGTCGGAGCGGACGCGGTAGGACACCTCGCGCCGGCCGCCCGCCTCGACGCGGTCGAGCACGAAGCGGGGCCGCGGTCCCAGGACGTAGGGCACCCGGTCCTGGAGCATCAGGAGCCCGGTGGGCAGCCGGGAGACGTTGTCCATGCGCAGATGGACGCGGGCCTCCGAGCCGGCGGGCACGCGCGCGGGGGAGAGCCTGCGGCTGCCCGCGACGCGGTACCGGGTGCGGAAGAGGACGACGGCGCAGACCAGCGGCAGCACGGCGAGCAGCAGGCCGACCCGCAGCAGGTCGCTCTGGCCGAGGACATAGGCGCAGATGGCGGCGGCGACACCGGCCGCGAGGAAGGAGCGGCCCCGGGTGGTCAGGCCCGCGAGAGCCGTGCGCACCCCGCCCTTGTCGTCGTCGGCGGGGCCGTCGGGCCGCCCCCCGGCCGCCATCAAAGCCTCCGGGCGCCGGGCGGCTGCTGGTTGAAGTACCCGCCGGGGGCGGGCTGGCCCGCGGCGGGGACCGGGGTGTGCTGGAGGATCTCCAGGACGACCTGCTCGGCCGTGCGCCGGTTCAACTGGGCCTGCGCCGTGGGCAGCAGGCGGTGCGCGAGGACCGCGACGGCCAGGGCCTGCACGTCGTCCGGCAGGGCGAACTCCCGGCCGCTGAGGGCGGCGGAGGCCTTGGCGGCGCGCAGCAGGTGCAGCGTGGCGCGCGGGGACGCCCCGAGTCTCAGGTCCGGGTGGTTGCGGGTCGCCGCCACCAGGTCCACCGCGTACCTCCGCACGGAGTCGGCGACGTGGACGGTGCGGACGGCGTCGATGAGCTTGACGATCTCATGGGCGTGCGCCACCGGCTGGAGGTCGTCCAGGGGGGAGACGCCGCCGTGGATGTCGAGCATCTGGAGCTCGGCCTCCGGGCCCGGATAGCCGATGGAGACGCGCGCCATGAAGCGGTCGCGCTGCGCCTCGGGCAGCGGATAGGTGCCCTCCATCTCGACCGGGTTCTGGGTGGCCACCACCATGAAGGGGCTCGGCAGCTCATAGGTCTGCCCGTCGATGGTGACCTGGCGCTCCTCCATGGACTCAAGGAGCGCGGACTGCGTCTTCGGCGAGGCGCGGTTGATCTCGTCGCCGATCACGATCTGCGCGAAGATCGCGCCCGGCTTGAACTCGAAGTCCCTGCGCTGCTGGTCGAAGATGGACACACCCGTGATGTCCGACGGCAGCAGGTCCGGCGTGAACTGGATGCGCCGGACCGAGCAGTCGATGGACCGCGCGAGCGCCTTGGCGAGCATGGTCTTGCCGACACCCGGCACGTCCTCGATGAGCAGGTGCCCCTCCGCGAGCAGCACGGTCAGCGAAAGCCGTACGACCTCTGGCTTGCCCTCGATCACACCCTCCACCGACCTGCGGACACGCTCCGCGGTGGTGGTCAGATCAGTGAGGCTCGCTCGATCGTCATAGGTCGTCACCCGGCCCTCCTCGGCCCTTCCCCAAGCTCGCAAGGAGCAGGGACATTTCCGGGCCGCCCATGGTGCGCGGCCCGGCCCACCCCGAATTCACCGGCACCACGCGTGATGGTTCCGCGCGGTGCCACCCCCGCATTGTTGTTGGGCATACGGGGTCGTGTCACTCGCCTGTGGATAACTGGCGCCGATTTGTCGGGTCTTACGACACTTTGTCAGTCACGCAGGGTCGATCTCCCGCAGCAGGCCCGTCTTCACGTCGAACACGAATCCGCGTACGTCATCGGTGTGGAGCAGGAAGGGCGAGGTCTGCACGCGGCGCATGGACTGGCGGACGTCCTGGTCGACGTCGCGGAAGGACTCCACGGCCCACGAGGGGCGCTGGCCGACCTCCATCTCCAGGTCGTGCCGGAACTCCTCGGTGAGGGACTCGAGGCCGCAGGTGGTGTGGTGGATGAGGACCACGCTGCGGGTGCCGAGGGCGCGCTGGCTGATGGTCAGTGAGCGGATGACGTCGTCGGTGACGACACCGCCCGCGTTGCGGATGGTGTGGCAGTCACCCAGTTCGAGGCCGAGCGCCTCGTGCAGGTCCAGGCGCGCGTCCATACAGGCGACGACGGCGACGCGCAGGACGGGGCGGGCGTCCATGCCGGGATCGGTGAAGCCGGCGGCGTACTGCTCATTGGCCTTGACCAGGCGGTCGGTGACCGTGCCGGCGGCTATGTCGCCGATCGGCTCTGCGGGAGTGGGGCCCGAGGGGGATGCGGGAGTCGACATGGTGCAGACGTTAGTCCGCGTTGATCGCCGGAGCCTGTCGTGAGAAGGGACAAAGAACGTCAAAGACTCTTGTTGTGAGGTAACCCACAGGAGTGCGGTGAGCGGCGCCGATCGGGTGACTTCTCCTGGTATGCCCCCTTCGCCGGTACGGTCCGCGACGCGCAGGCCGGTTGATTGACCGGGAGACGGCGTGGACTAAAGTGACGCGAAGCGGGAGACGCGACCTGCTCCCTGCTGGACCGCACATCCCCGGGGTTCCCGGAACCCCATGTGCGCGGCGCGTACGTACGGCTCGGCCTCCTCCCGCTCCGGTCGGCTGACGCCACTTCCCCGGCGCCGGCAGGCCATTCCCCTTCACGGAGCGGGCGGGGACCCGGCGGTGCGTACGGACGCCGCGCCGGACCTGAGAGGGCCCCTTGACCGAGAACAGCCGACACGTCCCGGTGATGCTCCAGCGGTGCCTGGACATGTTGGCCCCCGCGCTCGCCGAGCCGGGCGCGGTCGTCGTCGACTGCACCCTCGGCCTCGGCGGCCACAGCGAGGCCCTGCTCTCCACCTTCCCCGCCGCCCGGCTGATCGCCCTGGACCGCGACAAGGAGGCCCTGCGCCTCTCCGGCGAGCGGCTCGCCCCCTTCGGCGACCGGGCCACCCTGGTGCACGCGGTCTACGACGAACTGCCCGAGGTGCTCGACCGCCTCGGCGTCCCGCGCGTGCAGGGCGTCCTGTTCGACCTCGGCGTCTCCTCCATGCAACTCGACGAGGCCGACCGGGGTTTCGCGTACGCCCAGGACGCCCCCCTGGACATGCGCATGGACCAGACGACCGGCATGAGCGCCGCCGAGGTCCTGAACACCTACGCCCCCGGCGAGCTGGTGCGCATCCTGCGCGCCTACGGCGAGGAGAAGCAGGCCAAGCGGATCGTGAGCGCCGTCGTGCGGGAGCGCGAGAAGGAGCCGTTCACCAACAGCGCCCGCCTCGTCGAGCTCATCCGGGACGCCCTGCCGCAGGCCGCCAAGCGCACCGGCGGCAACCCCGCCAAGCGCACCTTCCAGGCCCTGCGCATCGAGGTGAACGGCGAGTTGAGCGTCCTGGAGCGGGCCGTCCCCGCGGCCGTGAAGGCGCTCGCCGTCGGCGGCCGGATCGCCGTCCTGTCGTACCACTCGCTCGAAGACCGGCTGGTCAAACAGGTGTTCGCGGCCGGTGCGGCGAACACGGCACCCGCCGGACTGCCCGTGGTCCCCGAGCGCTACCAGCCGCGGCTCAAGCTACTGACCCGAGGTGCCGAACTGCCCACAGAGGAAGAGGTCGCCGAGAACCGCAGGGCGGCGCCCGCGCGGCTGCGCGGCGCCCAGCGCGTCCGCGAGGACGTCGGGTGAGCCGGTAGGCCAGCAGGCGCGACCGGCCGCAAGGCCCCATGAGCAGAGTCCGCGAGGAGGCTCCATGAGCAAGAAACCCGAGCTGCGGGGCAGGGCCGCCCGCCTCGCGCGACTGCTGCCGCAGGGCCCGGCCCAGGCCGCCAGGACCCCCTTCGTGCTCCTGGTGGTGCTGCTCCTCGGCGGTGGCCTGATCATGCTGCTCATCCTGAACTCCTCGCTCAACGAAGGCTCCTTCCAGCTCAGCGAGCTGAAGAAGCGGACCAAGGACCTCACCGAGGAGAAGCAGCAGCTCCAGCGCGAGGTCGACGGATACGCGGCCCCCGACGCCCTCCAGCGGCGCGCCGACGAGCTCGGCATGGTCTCCGGCGGCGACCCCGCCTTCCTGGAACCCGACGGGAAGGTGCGCGGCGTCCCCCGCACCGCGGCGGGGCGCCCCGCGCCCCGGCCGCAGGGACCGGCGRCCCCGGTCGTCACCGAGCAGGCACCTCC
>NZ_JASKYR010000520.1:0-5589 GCF_041028215.1 Streptomyces flavofungini | reverse complement strand
GGTGGGAGACATCCGCCGCGGAGCGGCGGGACAGGACCCCGCACCAGGCGCCCCCGCCAGCTCACGCGCCGAGCAAACTCTGCCCACAAACCCGTATSACCTGCGCGTTCACCCCTCCCTGCGCCAGCCACGCCGTGGCTTCGGCCACGTCCACCGGCAGACCCCCTTGCGCGAGGGAGTTCATCCGGCGGCCCGCCTCCCGGATCAGCAGCGGAACCGCCGCCGTCATCTTCGTCTCGATGAAACCGGGCGCGACCCCGTTCACCGTGACCCCGTGTTCCGCCAGCGCCCGGGGCCCGAGCGAGCGGACCAGGCCCACCACCCCCGCCTTGCTCGCCGCGTAGTTCGTCTGGCCCGCGTTGCCCGCGATCCCGGCGATGGAGGCGGTGGCGACGACGCGCCCGCCGGGGGGTATCGCCCCGGCCTTGAGCAGCGCGTCCGTCGTGGTGAGGACGGAGGCGAGATTGACGTCGAGGACCGGGTCCCAGCGGTCCCGCCCCATGTTCGCCAGCTTCCGGTCCCGCGTGATGCCCGCGTTGTGGACGAGGACGTCGAGGCCGCCCCCCGGCGCCGCCGCCGCGATCCGTTCCCCGGCGTCGGCGGCGGTGATGTCCAGCGGCAGGGCCGTACCGCCGAGCCGTTCCGCGACCCGCCGCAACTCCGCCGCCGCGGACGGCACATCGAGGACGACGACCTCGGCGCCGTCCCGTACGAGCACCTCCGCCACGGCCGCGCCGATGCCCCGCGCGGCCCCGGTCACCAGGGCCGTACGCCCGGTCAGCGGCCGTTCCGGGTCCGTGGGGCCCGCCACCGCCTCGCAGGGGCCCGTCTCGATCACCTGCCCGGTGACGTACGCCGACTTGGGGGAGAGCAGGAACCGCAGGGTCGACTCGGCCGACGCGATGGGCCCCGGCACCCGTACGAGCGAGGCGGTGCGGCCCCGCCCCAGCTCCTTGGCCAGGGAGCGCACGAACCCCTCAAGCGCCTGCTGCGCGGCGGCCTGGTGGTGGTCGGCCGGGTCGGGCGGGGTGCCGAGGACCACGACCCGGCCGTGGTCCGCCACGGACCGCACCACCGGGTGCAGCGCCGCGTGCACGCCGGAGAGCGACGCCACGTCCGCCACGCCCGTGGCGTCCAGGACAACGGACGCGGGCGCGCCGCCAGTTGAGTCGGAGACCGCGTGGCCCGCCGCCGCGAGCAGGTCCCGTACGTCGTCGCCGTGGCGTGAGGTGCCCGCCGTCAGCAGGAGCAGCTCCCCGTCGAGCCGCCGGTGCTCCGGCGACCAGCGGCGCAGCGGCGTCGGCTGCGGGAGGCCCAGGCGGCGGGTGAGGAAACGGCCGGGCGCCGTGGCGGTGAAGTTCAGGTAGCGGTCGGCCATTGTCCAACTCCCGGCTCGGTCGTAAATTTACTTCGGAGTAAGGTTACTCAAGAGTCAGGAGTTGGTCGAGACATGCGAGCCATGAGACTGCCCGACGTGCGCCGCGTCGCCGTGCTCGGCGGCAGCCGGATTCCCTTCGCCCGCTCGGACGGTCCGTACGCGACCGCCGGAAACCAGGAGATGCTCACCGCCGCCGTCGACGGGCTCGTGGAGCGGTTCGGGCTGCGAGGTCCCGGCGCTGTCGGCGAGTTCGCCGCCGGAGCGGTGCTCAAGCACAGCCGCGACTTCAACCTCGCGCGTGAGTCCCTGCTCGGGTCGGCGCTCGACCCCCGTACGCCCGCCTACGACATCCAGCAGGCGTGCGGCACCGGACTCCAGGCCGTCGTCGCCGTCGCCAACAAGGTCATGCTCGGCCAGGTGGAGAGCGGGATCGCCGGTGGCGCCGACACCGCGAGCGACGCCCCGCTCGGAGTCAACGACGAACTGCGCCGCGTCCTCCTCGCCGCGCGGCGCGCCACCGGCAGGGGCGGTCGGCTCAAGGCGCTGGCCGGGGTGCGGCCCCGGCACCTGGTGCCGGACATCCCGCGCAACGCCGAACCCCGCACCGGGCTCTCGATGGGCGAGCACGCCGCCGTGACCGCCTGCGCCTGGGGCATCACCCGCGAGGCGCAGGACGAGCTCGCCGCGCTGAGCCACCAGCGGCTCGCCGCCGCGTACGAGCGGGGGCTGTTCCGCGATCTCGTCGTGCCGTTCCGCGGGCTGACCCGGGACCAGAACCTGCGGCCCGGCTCGACCCCGGAGCAACTGGCGCGCCTGAAGCCCGTCTTCGGCCTCGACCAGCCCGCGACGGCGACCATGACGGCGGGGAACTCGACGCCGTTGACCGATGGCGCGGCCGTCACGCTGCTCGGGAGCGAGGAGTGGGCGAGCGCGCGCGGACTTGAACCGCTCGCCCACCTCACCGCCTGCGAGACCGCCGCCGTCGACTTCGTGCGCGGTGACATCGCCGACGGGGAGGACGGGCTCCTGATGGCGCCCGCCCACGCCGTGCCGAGGATGCTTCGGCGCGCGGGGCTCGACCTCGCCGACTTCGACTTCGTGGAGGTCCACGAGGCCTTCGCCTCGCAGGTGCTCGCCACGCTCGCCGCCTGGGAGAAGCGGGGTCTCGGCACCGTCGACCGGGCGCGCCTCAACGTCGCCGGGTCCTCCCTCGCCACCGGACACCCCTTCGCCGCCACCGGGGCGCGCATCGTCGCGACCCTCGCCGCGCTCCTCGCCGAGCGGGGGCGCCCGGGGCGCGGGCTCATCTCCATCTGCGCGGCGGGCGGCCAGGGCGTGACCGCCATTCTTGAGCGGGACTGAGACACGGGAGGCTGTACCGAGCGTAGCCGGTGTGTGCGTACCGTCACCGTCGAACGGGCGGGCTCCGGAGTGGGCGCTTAGGGTGAGCGAGGGGCACACCCAGGGAGGTTGCCGTGCGCGGAGCTTGTGCACTCGCCGGCGTCGCCGTACTGGCCGTGGTGGGAGCGGGCGTGCCGACTCCGGCCGCTGTCGCCGCCGACGGCGGTCACGGAGGGCCCGACCTGTCGCGGTTCTACTCGCAGAAGATCGAATGGGCCGCCTGCGAGGGCGAGACCGAGGCCATGGCGGAAGGGGCGGGCGGCGCCAAGGACGTCAAGTGCGGGCACGTCGAGGTGCCCGTCGACTACGCCCGTCCCGCCGCCGGAACCGTCGACCTCGCGATGATCCGCATGAAGTCCAGCTCGACGGGGAAGCCGCGTGGCTCCCTGCTGCTGAACTTCGGCGGCCCCGGCGGGCCCGGGGTCTCCGCGCTCGCCGGATCGCAGAAGGACTTCTCCTTCCTCAGCAAGGAGTACGACGTCGTCTCCTTCGACCCCCGGGGCGTGGGCGAGAGCGCCCCGGTGACCTGCGGCGACACCGGAATGGGCGCCGGGGCGATCCAGGGCGGCCCGGGGACGGGCACCGACGACCCGGCGGCCGTACTAGCCGAACTGCGCAAGGACGCCGCGATCTGCGCGGAGAAGTCGGGCCCTGTCCTTGAGCACATGGGCACGGTCAACGTCTCGCGCGACCTCGACGTCATGCGCCAGGCCCTCGGCGACAAGAAGCTCAACTACCTCGGCTTCTCCTACGGGACGCGGATCGGCGCCGTCTACTCCGCCCAGTTCCCCAAGAACGTCGGACGCATGGTGCTCGACGGCGTGGACACGCTGACCGAGCCCATCGCCGAGCAGCAGCGCGTCACCGCGGAGGGCCGCCAGACCGCCCTCGACCACTTCCTGTCCTGGTGCACCCGGAACCCGGGCTGCGTCTTCGGCACCGACGCGCGGTCCGCGCGCCAGAGCATGCGGCAGATCATCGAGGACCTCGACAAGATGCCGCTCCAGGCCATGGACGGGGCGCAGTTCAGCGGCCAGGACGTCGTCGGCGTCCTGGGCCAGGCCCTCTACAGCAGGCAGGCCTGGCCCGCCCTCTCCCAGGCCCTCGGCGCGCTCCTCGCGGACGGCGACCCCCGGGCGCTGCTCCGGATGAGCGGCGGACTCGGCGGGGCGGTGCGCGGAGCCCTGCCCCCGGCTGTCCGTCGCGGGCGCGACGCGGTGCCCATGGACAACATGACGTCCGCCCTGATGGCCGTGAACTGCGCCGACGACCCCGACCGGCCGGACGCCGCGCGCATCGAGAAGGAGGTCGGACGGCTCCAGAGGGAGTTCGAGGAGGCCTCGCCCGTCTTCGGCAGGTCGATGCTGATGCCGGTGCTGCTCTGCTTCGGGCGGCCTCCGGGCACCGACTACATCCGCAAGTCCGTACGGGACGTCAGCTCGCCCGAGCTGCTGCTCGTCGGCACCCGCGGCGACCCCGCCACGCCCTACCGCTGGACCGTGGAGACCGCCCGGCGGCTCGGCTCCCAGGCGATCGTCCTGGACAACAAGGGCGACGGGCACACGGGTTACCTCGGCTCCAAGTGCGTGCACGACAAGGTGGACGGCTTCCTGCTGTACGGCGAGATGCCCGCGAACGGGAGCTCCTGCCCCGCGAATCCGGCGGAGGAGTGACCCCTTGGCCGGGCCGCCCGGCCAAGGAGTGCGGCCAGGCCCCCGGTCAGTCCTGGGGCGCCAGGCCCAGCATCGCCTTCTCGTCCGGCGTGTCCGGCTTGGCCTGGTAGACCACCATGCGCTGGCCGCCCGTCCTGGCCAGCGTCATCACCTCGTACGTGAGGGCCATCGCGCCCACCTCGGGGTGGTCGAAGGACTTGCTGCCGCCGCCGCGCTCGCACACGTCGTACCGCTCCCAGATGCGGGCGAAGTCCGGTGACTTGAGCAGCAGTTCGCCGACCAGGTTCGCGAGGCGCGGTGAGTCGGTGTCGGCGCCGCCGACCGCGCGCAGATGCGCCACGGAGGTGGCGACCGTCTCCTCCCAGGGGCGGTAGAGCACCCGGCCCACCGGGTGCAGGAAGAGGTACCGGGTGACGTTGCGCTGCTCGGCGGGCCAGTCCCAGAGGCCGGGGAGGAGAGCCTTGCCGGGGGCGTTGGCGGCCAGCATGTAGCTGTACCTGCTCACCACGTACGCGGGGAGCGGGGCGAGCGCCTCCAGCATCCGCAGGGTGGAGGCGCGGACCGTGTCGTCGGCGGTGGGGTGCGGTTCGGTGAGGCGGCCCGAGGCCAGCTCGGCCAGTTCGTACAGGCGCTCATGGGTGTCGCCGGACAGCCGCAGCGCGCGGGCCAGGGCGTCGATGACGGCGGGCGAGGGGTTGTTCTCGCGGCCCCGCTCCAGACGGGTGTAGTAGTCGACGCTCACTCCGGCGAGCGTCGCCAGCTCCTCGCGGCGCAGGCCCGGGGTGCGGCGCAGGCCCGTGCCCGCGGGGAGGCCCGCCTCGGCGGGGGTGACGCGGGCCCTGCGGGCGCGGAGGTATCTGCCGAGTTCCGTGCCGCCGGGCGCCTTCACCGTGCTGTCCGTCGTCATGGCGCCATTGTCCCCCGCCGCCCGCCGCGGCCGGGGGGCCGTGTCAGGGCCAGGAACGTCCCGGCCTGCCGCCGGAGCCCGGAACGGCGGAGAGTGTGGGGTGTCGCGGGTGGCCCGGCCGTCGTGGTCCAGGGGGTGCGCCTGTCACCGGTCCGCGACCCCGACGCCCACGCCACCCGCGCACCACCTGCCGCACCGAGCACCACCAGCCTCGCTGCGCACTGTCCGCC
>NZ_JASKYR010000052.1:0-20927 GCF_041028215.1 Streptomyces flavofungini | reverse complement strand
TCCGGCTCCGGTGGCCGCCGCGGCTCCCGCCGACGGTGCCGCCGCTCCGGTCCCGCAGATCCAGCTCATCCCGGCCTCGGCCGAGGGCGCGCTGGACGCGGCCGAAGAGGCGGTCGACCTGCTCCTGGACGCCGGGCGCGCGCCCGGCGAGGTCCTGGTGATCACCACCGGCGACCCGCACCCGTGGGCCACGCACGAGCTGTCCTTCGGCGAGGCCGCCTACTGGGCGCAGCACGACGCGGGTGACGACGTCTTCTATGCCGACGCCGCCGCCCTCGACCGTGCCGCGGCCCGGCCCGTGGTCGTCGTCGCCGTCAACGGCGGCGACGAGAAGAGCGCGCTCGCCGCGCTCCCCACGGCCGTCACCCGGGCAGGCGTCCTGCTGATCGTGTGCGGGGACCCGCAGCGGATCAACTCGATGCTGGGCGCGGGCGTCTGACGCTCGCGTCCGGCCCGCGCGGTCCGGTGCGGAGTCCGCGCTGACCGGTACGTGATCACGTACCGTTCGGCGCGGCCTTGCCGTACCCACGCGCGCTGCCGCGCTCGCGCGTACCACCGCGTCCGCGCGTACCACCGCGTCCGCGCGTGCCGCCGTACGGGGTGTGGCCTCAGCGTGCCGCCGCCCGGCGGAGCACCTCCGACGCCGCGCCTCCCGCGCGGTTCGCCGGGGGATCGGCCCCGGTCAGGGATTCGGGGTGGGAACCGGCGCTGGGGCGGCGGCCGCCGCGCCCCTCGCCGAGCACCTGCCAGCCGTCACGGGTGAGCGTGATGTACGCCCCGCAGCGCAGGCCGTGCAGGGTGCAGGCGTCCCGCAGGCCCCACATCCAGGCCCCGTCCTCCGGGGTCCAACGCCCGTCGCCGTCACGGCAGTAGAGCAGGACGGCCGTGCGCACCGGGGTGCGGCGCCGCAGGTCGTGCGGGATGACCCGGCGCAACTGCGCCAGCAGGGCGTTGCGGAAGACCCAGCCGTCGACCGCCGCCGGACGACGGCTGAACGAGGCGCTCGCGCAGAGGCGTTCATCGCTGTCGAGCACGGCCACGACGGCCGTCGCGGGGGCGGGCCGGTGCCGGAAGTGCAGGCCGCTGACGACCTCGCGGGGACTGCGCAGCAGCGGGATGCCCGCCGCGGCCCACTCCTCGGGTTCGAGCATCCGGGCCAGGCGGTGCGCGGAGTCGACGGGCATGTCGGCCGGGGCGGAGGGCGGCCACGCGTCGGGGTGCCGGGGCGGCTCGGGCGCTTCCTCGGCCTTGGGCGTCTCCTCGAACGGCGCGAATCCGAAGGTCACGGCTCTCCCTTCGGGGGCGCCCACACGGGGGCGGGAACGGACTGCGGGAGCGCGCCCCGACACGGCTTCGGCGGGCTGCGAACCACGCGGAGGGCGGTTCCAATTCTTCCCGCCGCACCGGCTCGCGGCAATGAGCAATTGAGGCGGCACGCCGGTATCGGATGATGCGTCGTGTATATCCTTCCCCGCCGGGCGCCGGTCGACGCGCGTCGCCGCTGTGTACACCTGCGGACGGCGGCGGCACCCCGGCGGTGAAGTCGCCGATTGTCAGTGGCATCGGGTTGCATGGGGGCATGGACGATCTGGAGCTCCGGGCCGAAGCCGATGCAATCCTCGCCGAACTGGTCGGCGACCCGAGCGGCGCGGCGCGGCTGCGCGAGGACCAGTGGCAGGCCGTGGCCGCGCTGGTGAAGGAGCGCAGACGCGCCCTGGTGGTGCAGCGCACCGGCTGGGGCAAGTCGGCGGTGTACTTCGTCGCGACCGCCCTGCTGCGCCGTCGCGGCGCGGGCCCCACCGTGATCATCTCGCCGCTGCTCGCGCTCATGCGCAACCAGGTCGCATCGGCGGCACGGGCCGGAATCCAGGCCCGCACGATCAACTCCGCCAACCCCGAGGAGTGGGGGACGATCTATGCGGAGGTGGAGCGCGGCGAGACCGACGTCCTCCTCGTCAGCCCCGAGCGGCTGAATTCCGTGGACTTCCGCGAGCAGGTGCTGCCCGAGCTCGCGGCCACGACCGGCCTCCTGGTGGTCGACGAGGCGCACTGCATCTCCGACTGGGGCCACGACTTCCGCCCGGACTACCGCAGGCTGCGCGCCATGCTCGCCGAGCTGTCCGAGGGCGTCCCGGTGCTCGCCACCACCGCGACCGCCAACGCCCGGGTGACCGCCGACGTCGCCGAGCAGCTCGGCACCGGCGCGGGTGAGGCGCTGGTGCTGCGCGGCACGCTGGAGCGGGAGAGCCTGCGGCTCGGCGTGGTCCGGCTGCCGGACGCGGCGCACCGCCTGGGCTGGCTCGCCGAGCACCTGGCGGAGCTGCCGGGCTCCGGGATCATCTACGCGCTCACGGTCGCCGCCGCCGAGGAGGCCACCGCCTTCCTGCGCCAGCGCGGCTTCGAGGTCGCCTCGTACACGGGCCGCACGGAGAACGCCGACCGGCTCCAGGCCGAGACCGACCTCCAGGAGAACCGCGTCAAGGCGCTGGTGGCGACGTCGGCGCTCGGCATGGGCTTCGACAAGCCGGACCTGGGCTTCGTGGTGCACCTCGGCTCACCGTCCTCACCGATCGCGTACTACCAGCAGGTCGGTCGCGCGGGCCGCGGCGTCGAGCACGCCGATGTGCTGCTCCTGCCCGGCAAGGAGGACGAGGCCATCTGGCGCTATTTCGCGGACACGGCCTTCCCGCCGGAGGCACAGGTGCGCCAGACCCTCGCGGCCCTCACGGACGCGGGCCGCCCGCTCTCCGTACCGGCCCTTGAGGCGTCGGTGGACCTCCGGCGCACCCGCCTGGAGACCATGCTGAAGGTTCTCGACGTCGACGGCGCGGTCAAGCGGGTCAAGGGCGGCTGGACGGCCACCGGTGCCGAGTGGATGTACGACGCCGAGCGCTATGCCTGGGTGGCCAAGCAGCGGGCCGCCGAGCAGCAGGCCATGCGGGACTATGTGAGCACGGACCAGTGCCGCATGGAGTTCCTGCGCCGGCAGCTCGACGACGAGGGGGCGGTCCCCTGCGGACGCTGCGACAACTGCGCGGGCCCCTGGGCGGACTCCGCCGTCTCGGCCGAGACGCTGACGGGCGCGGCCAAGGAGCTGGACCGGCCGGGCGTGGAGATCGAGCCGCGCCGGATGTGGCCCACGGGCATGCCCGCGCTCGGCGTCGAGCTCAAGGGGCGCATCCCCGCCAAGGAGCAGTGCTCCACCGGACGCGCCCTCGGACGCCTCTCGGACATCGGCTGGGGCAACCGCCTGCGTCCGCTGCTCGCCGAGGGCGCGCCCGACGGACCCGTCCCCGACGACGTCCTGCGGGCGGCGGTGGACGTCATCGCCGACTGGGCGCGCTCCGCCGGGGGCTGGGCCTCGGGGGCCGAGGACGCCCCGGCCCGGCCGGTGGGTGTCGTCGCCGTGCCGTCCCTCTCCCGGCCGCACCTGGTCGGTTCACTGGCCGAGGGCATCGCGGCCATCGGCCGCCTGCCCTTCCTCGGCACCCTGACGTACACGGGGGCGGAGGGCGCGCACGCGGCCCGGCGCAGCAATTCCGCCCAGCGGCTGCGGGCGCTGTCCGGTGCCTTCGCCGTCTCCGACGAGCTGGCGGGCGCGCTGGCGGCGGCGCCGGGTCCCGTGCTGCTCGTGGACGACAGCACGGACTCCGGCTGGACCCTGGCGGTCGCCGCCCGGCTGCTGCGCGGAGCGGGCGCGGGACCGGTCCTTCCGCTGGTGCTCGCGGCGGCGGGGTGAGCCGGGGGAGGCGAGGGAGACGGCCTCCCGCCGCCGGTCACGCGCGGGTCAGGGGCGGCTGGTCAGATAGCCGCCCATGGAGGTGAAGTACTCCGTGGCGGGCAGCTCGCGGCCGTCCTCGGTCCGTACGCGCGTGACGGCGAGGCCGTGGTTGCGGCCGGTGCGGGCGTCGGCTCCGGCGACGATCACCACGCCCTCGCCCTCGCGGTAGAAGATGCGGCCGGGCGTGCCGCCGTAGCGGTTCTCCGAGACCACGGCGGTGACGATCTCAAGACGCCTGCCCTTGTGGAAGGCGAAGGCGCTGGGGTAGGGCGCGGACTGGGCGCGCACCAGGCGCTCCAGGTCCTCGGCGGGCCAGCTCCAGTCGATGCGGATGTCCTCCTCGGCCCGCTTGTGGAAGAAGCTGGCCTGGGAGCGGTCCTGCTTGGTGAACTCCGTCTGCCCGCCCGCGATGAGGTCGAGCGCGCCGATGGTGACGGGGGCGATCAGGTCGACGGTCTTGTGGAAGAGGTCGGTCGCGGTGTCCTTCGGGCCGATGGGGACGGCCTCCTGCCGGACGATGTCACCGGCGTCCAGGTCGTCGTCCATCATGTGCGCGGTGACGCCGACTTCGGACTCGCCGTTGATCATCGCCCAGATGATGGGGGAGAAGCCCGCGTACTTCGGGAGCAGCGAGTCGTGGACGTTCAGGGTGCCGTGGCGCGGGAGGCCGAAGATCCGCGGGGGGATCCACGTACGCCAGTTGTTGGCCACGATGATGTCCGGGTCGGCCTCCTTGAGGCGCGCGTAGAGCTCCTCGTCGTCGGGCCGGTTGCGGATCAGGACCGGGACGCCGTGCTCCTCGGCGAGGTCGGCGACGGAGTCGCTCCAGATCTTCTCGTACGCGTGCTCGCTCTTGGGGTGTGTCACGACGAGGACCACGTCGTGCTCGGACTCCAGCAGGGCTTGCAGGGTGCGGTGGCCCCAGGTCTGGTAACCGAACATGACGACCCGCATGGGGGTTCCTCCTCAGGGCAGGGGTTTGGCCAGTAGTAAGTTAAGCAAGGCTTACCTTAGTTTGCAACAAGTGCATGGCGGGCCCCAGTTGACGGCCGTCCGTGACCGGCCGCTCGCCTTGCCTATCGACAGGCATGTGCGATTAGCTTAGGCTCACCTAAGTTTGGTGGGTCGCTCCGTCGGCGTGCCCGCTCTTCGTACCTTCCCCACGCCTGACAGGCGGCTTCCCCGCACGATTGGGAGAGACATGTCACAGGTTCTTCCTGGCGACGCACCACTGGTCCACGACCTCATCGGCATCGGCTTCGGGCCGTCCAATGTGGCGATGGCGATCGCGCTCAACGAGCACAACGCACGCGTCGGCAGGCAGGAGGCGGTCACCGCTCACTTCTTCGAGCAGCAGCCGCGCTTCGGATGGCACCGCGGCATGCTCATCGACGACGCGACCATGCAGGTGTCCTTCCTGAAGGACCTGGTCACGCAGCGGAACCCCACGAGCGAGTTCAGCTTCCTCTGCTACCTGAAGGCCAAGGGGCGGCTGACCGACTTCATCAACCACAAGAACCTCTTCCCGCTGCGCGTGGAGTTCCACGACTACCTGGAGTGGGCCGCGGCCAAGGTCGACGACATGGTCTCCTACGGCCACGAGGTCGTCGGCGTCACGCCCCATGTCCGCGACGGGGCCGTGGAGTTCCTCGACGTGACGGTCCGTTCGGCCGAGGGGCTCGCGGTCCACCGCGCCCGCAACCTCGTCATCGGCACCGGCCTGCGCCCCCTCGTGCCGGAGGGCGTCGAGCGCGGCGACCGCGTCTGGCACAACTCCGAACTGCTCACGAAGGTCGACGAGATCGAGGGCACGAACCCCTCCCGGTTCGTCGTCGTGGGGGCCGGGCAGAGCGCCGCCGAGAACGTCGCCTACCTGCACCGCCGTTTCCCCGAGGCCGAGGTCTGCGCCGTCTTCTCGCGCTACGGCTACAGCCCCGCCGACGACAGCAGCTTCGCCAACCGGATCTTCGACCCGGGAGCGGTCGACGAGTACTACGCCGCCCCGGAGGGCATCAAGACCCGGCTGATGGACTACCACGGCAACACCAACTACTCCGTGGTGGACATCGACCTGATCGACGACCTGTACCGGCAGATGTACCAGGAGAAGGTGCTCGGCACCGAGCGCCTGCGCTTCCTCAACGTCTCCCGGCTCGCCGAGGTCAAGGAGACCGGGGACTCGGTGCGCGCCACCGTGACCTCCCTGGTCACCGGCGAGGAGACGCACCTCGAAGCCGACGTCGTGGTCTGCGCCACCGGCTACAGCCCCGCCGACCCGCTCGCCCTGCTCGGCGAGGCCGCCGACCGCTGCCTGCGCGACGAGGCGGGCCGCGTCCGCGTCGAGCGCGACTACCGCGTGGCCACCGACCCCGAACTGAGCTGCGGCATCTACCTCCAGGGCGGCACCGAGCACACGCACGGCATCACCTCGTCCCTGCTCTCCAACATCGCCATCCGCGTCGGCGAGATACTCGACTCGGTGCTCGACCGGCGTACCGCGCCCGCCCCGGGCCAGGCGACGACGGTCGCCGACGGGACCGGCAGCGGCACCCGATAACGTACGGCGTCATGAGCACGACTGCGGTGGAGCGCCCCGCGGCCACGGCCGGGGGCACAACAGGGGGCCGTCGGCGGCGCGTCGCGGGGCTCGGCGTGCTCGCCGTGCTCCTCCTCGTCGCGGCGGCGCTCTCGCTGGCCGTCGGCGCCCGCGCGCTGACCCCGGGCGAGGTGTGGCACGGCCTGTTCGCCGGGCCGGAGGCCGACCGGGGGCTCACCGAGATCCGGCTCATCGTGGAGACCGTGCGCGTGCCGCGGACGGTGCTCGCGATCGTGGCGGGCATCGCCCTCGGGGTCGGCGGCGCGCTGATCCAGGGCTATACGCGCAACCCCATCGCGGACACCGGGCTGCTCGGGGTGAACGCGGGCGCCTCCTTCGCCGTCGTGTTCGTGACCGCGGTCTTCGGGTTCTCCAGCCCCTTCCAGTACGTCTGGTTCGCCTTCCTGGGAGCGGCGGCGGCCGGGGTCGTCGTGTTCGGCCTCGCGAGCATCGGCCGCGGGGCGGGCAATCCGCTGACGCTCGCGCTGGCCGGGCAGGGGATCACGGTGTTCCTCACCGCGATGGCCACCGCGGTCGCGCTCTCCGACCAGAAGTCGCTGAACGCGCTGCGGTTCTGGAACGCGGGCTCCGTGGCGGGCGTCAAGTTCGACGTCATCTGGCCGGTGACCGGGTTCATCGCCGTGGGGCTCGTCCTCGCCCTCACCACGCTGCCCGCCCTCAACCTGCTCAACCTCGGTGAGGACGTGGCGCGCGGGCTCGGCGTGAACATCGCGCTGAGCCGGACCGTGGGCATCCTCGCCATCACCCTCCTCGCGGGCGCGGCGACCGCGGCGTGCGGCCCCATCGCCTTCGTCGGCCTGATGGTCGCCCACGTGGCCCGCCATCTGACGGGCCCCGACTACCGCTGGCTCGTGCCGTACGCAGGTCTGCTCGGCGCCGTCACCCTGCTGGTCTGCGACATCGTGGGCCGCCTCGTGGTGCGCCCCGGCGAGCTGGACGCCGGAGTCGTCGTCTCCCTCCTGGGCGCCCCGTTCTTCGCGGCCCTCGTCTGGCGCGGAAAGTTCAAGAGCGCATGAGCACTTCGGAGCGCGCGACGGGGACGGACGCGATGAGGACAGACGTGAGGGGCCCGGACGTGACGGGGACGGACGCGAAGGGGGCGGACGCGAAGCCGTCGATGACGCCGGGTGTGCGGTTCGGGCGGGTGTCCTTCGTCTGGCGGCCCTACGTCGTCCTCGTCACGCTGCTCCTCGCGGCGGCCACCTTCCTGGTGTTCTGCCTCTCCATCAGCATCGGTGACTTCCCCATCGGCCTGTCCCGGGTCCTGGCCACGCTCTTCGGCGGGGGCGAACAGGTCGACGAGTTCATCATCATGGACCTGCGGATGCCGCGGGCCATGGCCGGGCTCGTCGTGGGCGTCGCGCTCGGCGTGTCCGGCGCGCTCACCCAGTCCATCGCCCGCAATCCGCTGGCGAGTCCGGACATCCTCGGCATCACCGGCGGTGCGAGCGCGGTCGCGGTCTGCCTGGTCACGGTCTCGGGCGGGGCCGCCGCCGCGGTCGTCGACTCGGTCGGCCTCTCCGCCGCGGCGCTCGCGGGCGGGCTCGGCACCGGCCTGCTCGTCTACTTCCTGGCCTGGCGGCGCGGGATCGACGGCTTCCGGCTCATCCTCATCGGCATCTCGGTCAGCGCCGTGATGGAGGCGATCACGACCTGGCTCCTGGTCACCGCCGACATCCGCGACGTGGCCCGCGCGCAGGCCTGGCTGGTCGGCTCGCTGGACAACCGCTCGTGGGACGAGGTGTGGGTGGCGCTCTGGTGCTCGCTCGCGCTGCTCGCCGTCGTGACGGCCGTCGCCTTCCAGTTCAAGCCGCTGCACCTGGGCGACGACGTCGCCGCGGGCCTGGGCGTGCGGTACTCGCGGGTGCGGGCCGTGCTGCTGCTCTGCGCGGTGCTCCTCGCCGCCGTCGCGGTGAGCGCGGCGGGTCCCGTGCCCTTCGTGGCGCTGGTCGCGCCGCAGGTGGCGATGCGGCTCGCGCGGTGCCCCACACCGCCGTTGGCGGCCTCGGGCCTGGTCGGGGCGCTGCTCCTGACCGGCGCCGACCTGACCGCGCGTACGGCGCTGCCCGTCACGCTGCCGGTCGGTGTGGTGACCGCCGCGATCGGCGGGCCGTTCCTCGTCTACTTGCTGGTGCGGGCGAACCTCAGTAGATAATGCGAAGGTTAGCCATACCTAATACAGCCGTACCCGATACAGCCATACCTGAGACAGGGGGGCTTGTGGCCGCTCAGTACATCACCGAGGCCGAGGACATCACCGGTACGGAACCGGGCACCGGCCGCCGGGCCGCGACCGGCACCGACCGTCGGGCCGCGACCGGGGCCGAAGCGGGGCCACGGACCGCCGGTGCCGCGCGCCTCGCGGCCAGCGGTGTCAGCGTCGGATACGGCGGCCGCACCGTCATCGACGGACTCGACGTGACGATTCCGCCCGGCGTGATCACCACGATCATCGGCCCCAACGGCTGCGGCAAGTCCACCCTGTTGCGCACCCTGACGCGGCTGCTCAAGCCGACCGCGGGCACGGTCGTCCTGGACGGCGAGGACATCGGCAGGCTCAAGACCAGGACCGTCGCGAAGAAGCTCGGACTGCTGCCCCAGGCACCTGTCGCGCCGGAGGGCCTCACGGTGGCCGACCTGGTCGCCAGGGGCCGCCACCCGCACCAGAGCTGGCTGCGCCAGTGGTCCTCCGACGACGCGGACGTGGTGGAGAAGGCCCTGGCCATGACCGGGGTCGCCGACCTCGCGGACCGCCCCGTCGACTCGCTCTCCGGCGGCCAGCGCCAGCGCGTGTGGATATCGATGACCCTGGCCCAGGGCACCGATCTGCTGCTCCTGGACGAGCCGACGACATACCTGGATCTCGCCCACGCCATCGATGTGCTCGACCTGGTGGACGACCTGCACGAGTCGGGCCGCACGGTGGTCATGGTGCTGCACGACCTCAACCTCGCCACGCGCTACAGCGACAACCTCGTCGTGATGCGCGAGGGCGCGATCCTGGCGCAGGGGCACCCGCGCGACGTGATCACCGCGGAGCTGCTCGAAGAGGCCTTCGGGCTGCGCGCCAGGGTGGTCGATGACCCGGTCGGCGACCGGCCGCTGATCGTGCCCATCGGCCGTGCACACGTACGGCTCGACTAGCCGGGCCGTTCACCGCACGGGAGTCCGCGGTGCGCAACTCGACTGACCCGCCCAGAGAATGAGATGGTAAGGCTAGGCTAACCTCATCTCATCGGGTTAAGGTTGGCTGCCCTGACACAGGGGCGCAGCGGACAGCGCGACAGCAAGGGATTCCGGATGCTCCTCCATCGAACGACGCTCACGCAGCCCTGGCGGCGCCTGGCGGCCACCGCGACCGCCGCGGCGCTCGGCGTCGGCCTCCTCGCCGGGTGCGGATCAGGCTCGGACGACAAGGAGGGCGACCAGGCCCCGGCCGCCGCCTCCGGCGGAAAGTTCCCGGTCAGCGTGGAGCACGCGTTCGGCACCACGAAGGTCACCGAGGCGCCCAAGCGGGTCGTCACCGTGGGCTACACGGACGACCAGGCCGTCCTCGCGCTCGGCACCAAGCCGGTCGGCATGGTCGACCAGTACCCGAACCCGGCGGGCAAGTCCCCCGACATCAACACCCAGTGGCCCTGGGTGAAGGACAAGTGGGGCGACACCAAGCCCGAGGTCGTCATGAAGAACGGCGACTCCGGCCCCAACTACGAGAAGATCGCCGCCCTGCGCCCCGATCTGATCGTCGCGGTCTACTCCGAGATCGACAAGGCCGCCTACGACAAGCTCTCCCAGATCGCCCCCACGGTCGGCCGCACCAAGGGCGAGAAGGAGCTGTTCAGCGCCCCCTGGCAGGACAACACCGTCCACATCGCCAAGGCGCTCGGCAAGGAGAGCGAGGGCGAGGACCTCGTGAAGGGCATCGAGGACAAGCTCTCCTCCGCCAAGAAGGCACACCCGAAGTTCGCGGGCCGGACCGCCGTGGCGCTCTCCTGGTACAAGGACGCCGTGAACCCCTTCACCTCCACCGACGTGCGCGGACGGCTCCTGACGGGCATCGGCTTCGGGTACCAGAAGGAGATCGACAAGATCGCGGGCGGCAAGTTCTCCACCGAACTCTCGCCCGAGCGCATCGACCTGGTCGACGTCGACCGCGTCGTCGTCATCAACGACGCCGCGGACACCAAGGCGCTGAAGAAGGACAAGCTCTTCGCCAACCTGGACGCCGTGGAGAAGAACAAGGTGTCCTACCTCCTCGACAGCGAGGGCCCGGCGGTCGGCGCGGCCATGTCCCAGGGCACCGCGCTCTCCCTGCCGTACGCCATCGACGAGCTCGTGAAGTCGGTCGACTGAGTGTGAGCAGCACGGACACACGCGCCGCCCCGTCGACGCTGCGCACGGCGGGCGGGGGTGAGGCGGCCCGCTGGGTCGGGGCGCACTGCCGCCGGATGCCGTGGCTGACCACGGCCACCGTGCTCACCACGGTGGCCGGGGCGGCGCTCCAGGTACTCCCCGTCCTGCTGCTCGGCCGGGTGGTGGACGCCGTGGTCGAGGGCGAGTCCCGCTCGGTGCTCGTCACGATCGCGGTCCTCCTCGGCTCCGCCGCGCTGCTCGGCGCGGCGGCCACCGCCGTGTCGACGTATCTGATCGGGCGGCTGGGCGCGGATCTGCTCGCGCGGCTCAGGGAAGGCGCGGTCCGCGCGGTGCTCGGGATGCCGAGCGCGCGGATCGAGCAGGTCGGCCGGGGAGATGTGCTCTCCCGCGTCGGCGACGACGTGGCCGTCCTTTCCAAGGGCATCCGCACCGCCATCCCCACGGTGTTCTCGGCGGGCGTGCTCGTCTTCATCGCCACCGCCGGGATGTTCGGCCTCGACTGGCGGCTCGGTCTGGCGGGCGCCGCCGCGCTGCCCGCGTACGCGCTGGCCCTGCGCTGGTACCTGCCGCGCTCCGCCCCGCTCTACCGCAAGCAGCGGGTGGCGCAGGCGGACCGGGCGCAGGCGCTGATCAGCGGCCTGAACGGGATCGACACGGTACGGGCCTACCGCCTCGAAGGCGCCTTCAGGGAGAAGGTCGACAAGGAGTCGTGGCGGGTGCGCGATCTCGGCGTCGAGGTGTTCCGGTTCTTCGGGCGCTTCGTCGGCAGGGAGAACCGCGCCGAGTTCATCGGCCTCGTCCTCATCCTCGTCGCGGGATACGCCCTGCTGGAGGCCGATGCCGCCACGCTGGGCGAGGTGTCGGCCGCTCCGCTGATGTTCCACCGGCTCTTCACGCCGCTCGGCGCCATCATGTTCACCTTCGACGAGGCGCAGAAGTCGGGCGCGAGCCTGACCCGGCTCGTCGGGGTGCTCGGGGAGTCCGCGGAGGAGCGCCTGGTCGGCGACGCGTCCGTGGAGCCCGCGAAGGCCCTGGCGTACGAGGTGGTGGTCGAGGGGCTGACGTTCAGCTATCCGGACACCGACGAGCCGGTCCTCAGGGACGTCGATCTGCGGATTCCGGCGGGCGGTTCGCTCGCCCTGGTGGGTGCGACGGGCGCGGGCAAGTCGACGCTCGCCGCGCTGATCGCGGGCATCGGCACCGCGCGGACGGGGTCCGTGCGCATCGGGCCGCAGGATCTGGCGGAGCTGGACGAGGCCGCCGCGCGGTCCCTGGTGAGCATCCTGACGCAGGAGACGCACGTCTTCTCCGGGCCGCTCGCGGACGACCTGCGCCTCGCCGCGCCGGACGCGACCGACGCCGAACTGCTCGACGCCCTGCGCACGGTCGGCGCGGGGGACTGGGTCGAGGCGCTGCCCGAGGGGCTCGGCACCCTGGTCGGCGAGGGCGGCGAACGCCTGGACGTCACCAAGGTCGCCCAGATCGCGCTGGCCAGGCTGGTGCTCGGCCGGGCGCCGGTGGTGGTGCTCGACGAGTCGACCGCCGAGGCGGGCAGCGAGGGCGCCGCCGAGCTGGAACGCGCGGTGCTCGCCGCGTGCGCGGGCCGCACCACGCTGTTCGTGGCCCACCGGCTGACCCAGGCGATGGCCGCGGACCGGATCGCCGTGCTGGACGCGGGCCGCGTGGTGGAACAGGGCACGCACGACGAGCTCGTGGCCCTCGGCGGCCGGTATGCCCGGCTGTGGCGGGCCTGGCGCGAGGGCAGTTGAGCGAGCCGGTGCGGGGCGGCCGAACCCGCCCCCACCAGCGAGCCGGTGCGGGGTGGCCGAACCCGCCCCCACCAGGGGTGTTAGGTGATCCTAAGTTAGGCTAACCTAACTTCTATGCTGTGGAAGGACGCTGAGTCTTCGATGACCGAACCGAGCGCTCGTCTCGTACTGCTCGCCCCCGAGCGCCTGGCGGCGGTGCGCCGGCGGATCGGTGACCACTCCGATCGCACCATCGCCGAAGCGTGTGCGACCGGCCTGGCGTACTGGGCGACGGGCCGCTCTCCCGACGGCATCGACCTCGCCCCGGGCACCCTCTTCGCCGACGTCCTGGCCTGGGTCGGCAACGGCGGCGCCGGAAGCGGGGACTGGGCGGTCGCGGAGGACGGCCGGAGCATCGGCGTCCCCGCGGGCGTCGACCTCGCCGAAGCACAGCTCGCCCTCGACGACCTGGCCGACTTCCCCGACAGGACCCTCGCCACCATCGGCCCCTCCGGCCCCGCGGCCAGGCTCGCCGCCCTGGCCGAGTGGAACGACACCGACGTGGAGCGGGCCCACCCGACCATCGTCGAGATGTTCCGCGAACAGGTGCGGACCAGGCCCGACGCCCTCGCGATCGTCGACGAGCACCGTTCGCTGACCTACCGTCAGGCGGCCGAGTACTCCGCTCAGCTCGCCCACCACCTGACCGCCCGCGGCCTCACCGCCGAACAGGTCGTCGGCATCTCGCTCAGCCGCTCCGCCGACATGGTCATCGGCCTCCTCGGCGTCCTCCAGGCGGGCTGCGCGTTCGTCCCGCTCGACCCGCAGTGGCCCGCCGCGCGCCGCGCCGTCGTCATCGAGGACGCCCGCGTCGTCCTCCAGCTCAACTCCTCGGGCGAGCAGAGCCCCGAAGAGCCCGAGGCCGTCGCCGTGGACCTGGGCGACTGGGGCTTCGCCGACCTGCCCGCCGAGGCGCCCGGCATCACCACGCCCGGCGACTCGCTGGCGTACGTGATCTTCACCTCCGGCTCGACCGGACGCCCCAAGGGCGCCATGATCAAGCACGAGGCGATCAGCGAGCGCCTGCTCTGGCAGGTCGACGAGATCCTCGGCTTCGGCCCTGACGACGCCTCGCTGTTCAAGGCGCCGCTCTCCTTCGACATCTCCATCAACGAGATCTTCCTGCCGCTGGTCAGCGGCGGCAGGCTCGTGGTCCTGCGGCCCGGCGGCGAGCGCGACCCGCACCACCTGCTGAGCGTCATCGCCGAGCAGCGCGTCACCTTCACCTACCTCGTCTCGTCGATGCTCGACGTACTCCTGGAGATCGCGGGCGACTCCGGCGCGCTCGGCAGCCTGCGGCACGTGTGGTGCGGCGGCGAGGTGCTCACCTCGGAGCTGTACGACCGTTTCCGCACCCGCCTCGACATACCGATGTACCACGGCTACGGCCCGGCCGAGACGACCATCGGCGTCTCCCACGTCATCTACCGGGGCGCGGCCGAGCGCCTTTCGACCTCCATCGGCAGGGCCAACCCCAACACCCAGCTCTACGTACTCGACGACGAACTGCGTCCGGTCCCGGTCGGAGTCGGCGGCGAACTGTACGTGGGCGGCCTCCTCCTCGGCCGCGGCTACGTCAACGCGCCCGGCCTCACAGCCTCCCGCTTCGTGGCCAACCCCTTCGCCGACGACGGCTCCCGGCTCTACCGCACCGGCGACCTCGCCCGGTTCGCCCCCGACGGCTCCCTGGACTTCCTCGGCCGCGCCGACAACCAGATCAAGATCCGCGGCATGCGCCTGGAGATCGAGGACGTCGAGGTCGGCCTCGCCGAACACCCCGGCGTCCGGCACACCTGCGTCGTCGCCAAGAAGAACAGCGCGGGCGGCACCTACCTCGTGGGCTACGTGATCCCGGCCGCCGGACACGAGGACCTGCGGACGGACGCAGTCAAGGCATGGGCCGCCGAGCACATGGTCGAGTACATGGTGCCCGCCCACATCGTCGTCGTCCCGGAGTTCCCGCTCACCGCCAACGGCAAGGTCGACCGGCGCGCCCTGCCGGAGCCGGTCGCCGCGACGGCCTCGGCCGCACCGCCCACCACCGAGAACGAACGGGTGGTCTGCGCGGTCGTCGCGGACCTCCTCCAGCTCGACGAAGTCGGCGTCGACCAGGACTTCTTCGCCCTCGGCGGCGACAGCATCCTGGCGATCTCGCTGCTCAGCGCGCTGCGCGAGGCGGGCCTCTACGTCACCGTCCGGCAGATCTTCACCCACGGCGTCGTCGGCGCCCTCGCGGCCGTCGCGAGCCGGGAGGACGTCGCCACGGTGGACCACGGCGACATCGCCACCGGCCCCGTCGCCGGATCCCCCATCGTGCAATGGCTCGGCGAGACCACGGACGCCATCGACGGCTTCGTGCAGTCCGTCGTCCTGAACACCCCCGCGGACCTGACGGCGGGCACCCTCGACGACATCCTCGCCGCGCTGGTCCGCCGCCACGACATGCTCCGCGCCGAACTGGTGCGCGGGGACCGCTGGAGCTTCGTCATCCCCTCCGCCGAGCGGGCCACGGCCGCCTGGCAGGAGAGCGACCTGCCGCTCCAGGAGTGCGTCGCCCTCGCCACCGAGGGCCTCGACCCGGAAGGCGGCGTGATGCTGCGCGCCGTCTGGCGCCGCGCCGCCCGCGAACTGGTCGTCGTCGTCCACCACGTGGTGATCGACGGCGTCTCCTGGCGGGTCCTGATGGAGGACCTGACCACCGCCTGGCGGCAGGTCACCGCGGGCACGCCGATCGAGCTGCCCCCGGTGAGCACGTCGTTCCGGCGCTGGACGCAGCTCCTCGAACGCGCCGCGTTCGACGCCGACCGCGACCACTGGCTCCGCCCGCTGCCCGGCCCCGACGAGCCCCTGGGCCGGCGCCCGCTGACCGAGGCCGACACCGTGGCCGCGGAACGGCTGCGCACCGTGTCGGTCGGCCCCGCCGTCACCGCCGCGCTCCTCGGCGACGTGCCCGCCAGATTCCACGCGGGCGTCAACGACGTCCTCCTGACCGCCCTCGCCGTCACCCTCGCCCGGTGGCGCCGCGACCTCGGCCAGGACCAGACGTTCGCCCACATCGAACTGGAGGGCCACGGCCGCGAGGGACGCTTCGTCGCCGACACCGCGGGCTTCGAACCGGAACTCTCCCGGACCGTCGGCTGGTTCACCACCCTCTTCCCGGTGACCGTGGACCCCGGCACGGCCGCCGACTTCCGCGCGCCCGCCTACCTGGCCGCCGCCCTCAAGGCGGTCAAGGAGGACCTCGCCCGCGTACCCGCCAACGGCGTCTCCTACGGCGCCCTGCGTTACCTGCACGACACCGCGATCGACACCCCCGCACCGCAGGTGCTCTTCAACTACCTGGGCCGCTTCGACGCGGGCGCCCCGGGGGAGTGGCAGCTCACCGGACCCACCGGACAGCTCGGCGAGAAGCGCGACCGAAGGATGCGGCTGCCGCGCGCCCTCGAATTCAACGCCATCGCCGAACCCGGCGCCGACGGCGGCGAGTACGAGCTGGTCACCACCCTCTCCTGGCCCGACGGCATGTTCACCGACCAGGACATCACCACCCTGGGCGGCTACTTCCGCGAGACCCTCGCCGCGCTCGCCGCACTCGACGATGGCGGCCACACCCCCAGCGACTTCCCCCTCGTACCGCTCACCCAGCCCGACGTCGACGCCCTGGACGGCCCCGGCCTGCGGGACATCCTGCCGCTCACCCCGCTCCAGGAAGGCCTGTACTTCCACTCCGTCTTCGACGACGACTCCGCGGGCGCCTACGTCGAGCAGCAGCTCCTCACCCTTCGGACACCGGACGGCGAGGTGGACGCGGACCGGCTCGCCGCGGCGGCCACACGACTGCTCACCCTCCACCCGAACCTGGCCGCCCGCTTCGTGGCACTGGCCGACGGCCGCGTCGTCTCCGTCCTCGACAGCGGGGTCCAGGCGCCCTTCACCACACTCGATCGCCCCGGCATCACCGACGACGAGATACGCGCGTACGCCGAGAGCGACCGCCGCGCCGGATTCGACCTGGCCACCGGGCCGCTGATGCGGTACACGCTGATCCGCGCCGGAGGCGGCAGGAACGTCCTGGTGCAGACCGTGCACCACATCATCGCCGACGGCTGGTCGGTGCCGCCGATGCTCCGCGCGCTCCTCGCCGAGTACCACGCGCCGGGCAGCGTGTACACGCTCGGCGGCTTCTCCGACTACGTGCGCTGGCTCGCCGGACGCGACGACGAGGAGAGCGACCGGGTCTGGGCCGAGGAACTCGCCGGACTGCCGGGCCCCTCGCTGGTCGCCGAGGGCCACACCCCCTCCGACCGCTTCGCCGACACCTCGGTCGAGCCCGCCGACGACATCGACGCCGCCGTACGCGCCGCCGGTGTCCCGCTGAGCGTGGCCGTCCACAGCGCCTGGGCGGTGACGCTCGGCGGCCTCCTGCACGGCACGGACGTGGTCTTCGGCTCCACCGTGTCCGGCCGCGACGCCGACGTGCCCGGCATCGGCGACATGGTCGGCCTGTTCATCAACACCATCCCCGTACGCGCCCGCTGGACCCCCGGCACCACCGCGGGCGACCTGCTCGCCTCGGTCCGTGCCCATCAGAGCGCGGTCCTTCCCCACCAGCATGTGTCACTGGCGCGCATCGGCCGCCGGGCGGGCGCGGGCAACCTCTTCGACACCCTCGTGGTGTTCGACGTCGCGACCGACGTGGCCGACCTGCGCACGCCCGACGCCGGTCTCACCGTCACCGGCATCGTCAACGAGGGCGCCCCGCACTACCCGCTGACGCTGGTCGTGGAGCGCGCGGCCGACGGCCGCCCCCGCTTCAACCTCATCTACGACGGTGAGCTGCTGCGTGAGACGAGCGCGCGGGACATCCTGCGGACGTTCGCCGCCACCCTCACCGGCCTGCTCACCCGGCGGGACGCCCTGGTCGGCGAGGTGCGGCCCGAGGACACCCGGCGCCCCGCGCCCGTCGACCGCACGACCCTCGGCGCGCTGTTCGACGCCGCCGCGCGCCGCGACCCGGCCGCCACGGCCGTCACCCAGTGCGCCCTGGACGGCGGCACGCGCTCCCTGACCTACGGCGAACTGGCCGAGGCGAAGACCGGGCTGTCCTCGGCCCTGCGCGCCGCAGGGGTCGGCCCCGGCAAGCGGGTCGCCGTCGCCGTGCCGCGCTCGCTCGAACAGGTCGTCGCCCTGGTCGCGATCGTCGGCGCGGGCGGTGCCTACGTACCGCTTGACCTGGCGTACCCGGACGAACGCCTGGAGTACATCCTCAGCGACGCCGCCCCGCAGGTCGTACTCGTCGACCGGGAGCAGCGGGATCGTTTCGCCGGGCTGCTCGACCGGGCGGGCGTGGCGGCGCGCGTTCTCGTGCTGGGGGAGGAGCAGGCAGGTGAGGGCGGCGAGGCCGGGGCGGACGCCGGTTGGCACGACCCCGCCTACGTGATCTACACCTCCGGTTCGACCGGGCGCCCCAAGGGCGTCGCGGTGCCGCACTCCAGCGTGGTCACGCTGCTCGCCCACACCCGCCCCGACATGGACTTCGGGCCGTCCGACGTCTGGGTGCAGTTCCACTCCTTCTCCTTCGACTTCGCGGTCTGGGAGCTGTGGGGCGCGCTCGTGCACGGCGGCGAGCTGCTCGTGCCGGAGTACGCGCTCACCCGCTCACCCGTGGACTTCCACCGCCTCGTGCGTGAGCGCGGGGTGACGGTGCTCAACCAGACCCCGTCGGCGTTCTACCGCTTCATCGAGGCCGACCGGCACGCCGGTGAGCCGGTCACCGCCCTGCGCCGGATCATCTTCGGCGGCGAGGCGCTCGACCTCGGGCGGCTGCGCGGCTGGGTCGAGCGGCACGGCACCGCGTCACCCGAGCTGGTCAACATGTACGGCATCACCGAGACCACCGTCCATGTCACCCACCGGGTGCTCACGGACGACGACTTCGCGCACGGCGGCGACGTCAGCCCGATCGGCGGCCCGATCCCGGGCCTGGTGACCTACCTCCTCGACGACCGGCTGCGGCCGGTGCCGCCGGGGCGGACCGGCGCCATCTACGTCGCGGGCGACCAGGTGGCGCTCGGCTATCTGGGCAGGCCGGGGCTGACGGCGGGACGGTTCGTGGCGAACCCGTTCACCGGCGACGGCTCCCGGATGTACCACACGGGCGACCTGGCCCGCCGCACGCTCGACGGCGAGCTGGAGTTCGCGGGGCGCGCCGACGACCAGGTGCAGCTCAAGGGCTTCCGCATCGAGCTCGGCGAGGTCGAGTCCGCCGTCCGCGAGCTCGACGGCGTGGTCGACGCGGCCGTCACCGTGGCGGACAGCGGCGACCACCTGGTCGCGCACGTCGTGGGCCGGGTGCCCGGCGACCTCACCGCCCTGCTCGCCGCGAAGCTGCCGGTGCACATGGTGCCGGGGCGCGTCCTGCCCCTCGACGCACTGCCGTTGACGGTCAACGGCAAGCTGGACCGGAGGGCGCTGGTGGCGCGGGCGGCGCGGGCGGCGCGGGACGAGGCGCCGGTCCCGGCGGTGCCAGGGCCGGGTGGTCCGGGTGTGCCGGGTGTGCCGGGCGCCCCTGCGTCCGCGGCGCCCGTGGTGACCCCGGCATCCGCGCTCAGCGCCCTCGTCGGTGTCTTCGCCGAGGCGCTGCCCGGCGCCTCCGTCGACGACGACACCGACTTCTTCGCGGCGGGCGGCGACAGCATCGTCGCCATCAACGTGATCAACCGAGCCCGTGCGCTCGGCCTGCCGATCGCACCGCGGGACGTGTTCCTCTGCCGGACGCCGCGCGCGCTCGCCGAGCGTCTGGCGACCGCCGCCACCCAGGCGGCGGCGCCCGCGCCGGTCCACCGCGAGGACGGCCCCCTGACGCCCACGCCGATCATGCTGCGCCAGCGCGAACTGGGCGGCACGCTCGACCGGTTCGCCCAGGCCAGGGCCGTGCGCGCGCCCGAAGGCACCGGGTTCGCCGACGCCGTGCGTGCCGCGAACGCCGTCGTGTCCGCCCACCCGGCGCTCCGGCTGCGGCTCCGCGTCGAACACGGCGTGTGGTCCCCGCACACGGAGCCCGCGAAGGAGGTCACGGTCGTACGGACGGCCGCCGCCGATGTCACGGCCGCGGCGAACGAGGCCGCCGGGCGGCTGGACCCCGCCTCCGGCGACGTCGTCGCGTTCTCCTGGATCGAGGGGGGCGGGGCGTCGGAGCCGGACGGGACGTCCGGTTCTGACGGGGCGTCGGAGCCCGGCGAGGTCCCGGCGTCGGGCGGCACCCTGGTCGTCACCGCGCACCACCTCGCCGTGGACGCGGTGTCCTGGCTGATCCTCCTCGACGACCTCGCCGCCGCCCTGCGCGGCGACGCACTCGCGCCGCCGACCACCTCGTACGCCGAGTACGCGGAGGCACTCGCGGTACGGTCCACGCAGGTCACCGAGGGTCTCGGGGAGTGGATCAGCACGCTCGGGGCGCCCGCGCCGCTGCCGTCGCCCGGCGTGCTCCGCGCAACCACGGCCGTACTCGCCCCCGAGGTGAGCGACCGGGTGACGCGCACCGCCCCCGCCGCGCTCGGCCTCGGTCTCACCGAACTGCTCTGCGGCGCCCTGCGGACCGCGCTGACCCACGTACAGGAGTCGCCCGGCGATCTCGCCGTCGACCTCGAACGGCACGGCCGGGTCCCCGCCCTCGACCACCACGACTACACCCGCACGGTCGGCTGGTTCACCGCCATCGCACCCGTGCGGCTCACCCCGCACACCGACCCCGTCGCGGCGGCCCGCGAGGTCGCCGAACGCCAGCCCGACGAGCGCGGGCACGTGACGTACGGCCAGCTCAGGTACCTCAACCCGCAGACGGCACCACTGCTCACCGCCCGCCCCCAGGTGCTGTTCAACTACCTCGGCAGGGGCAGCGAGTCCGACGCGCCCCGCATCACCGGCACCCCGCCGAACAGCCCGTACGCCGTCGAGGTCAACGCCTGGACCGACGAGACGACCGGCAGCCTGCACGCCGAGTTCACCCTCGCCGACGGCGTGCCCGACGAGATCGTCGAGCACTGGCTGAGCGCGCTCGAAGCCATCGCGGACACCGCGGCGACGGCCGAGCGCACGGCGCCGGTCACCCCGCTCCAGCGCGGCCTGTTCTTCCAGGCCCAGCTGGCGGGCACGGCGGGACACTACGTCGCGCAGAGCTGGTTCACCTTCGACCGGCGCCTCGACCCCGACGCGCTCGCGAAGGCGATGGGCCACGTCATCGCCCGGCACCCCGTCGTGGGCGCCGGATTCGCGACCGACGACGACGGCAACCCCGTACAGGTGCTCAAGGCGGGGCGCCGCGTCGACGTACGGACGGTGTCACTGG
>NZ_JASKYR010000519.1:0-5500 GCF_041028215.1 Streptomyces flavofungini | reverse complement strand
CCGCCCCCACACCGGGGGCGGCCACCTCTCACACGTACCCGAGCCACCCATTCCAGCCCGTCCGGCGTTTGAGGACGAACTCGGCGCAGCCGGTGACAGCAGTGACCGCAGCCACCCCTCCCAAGCCCGTCCGGCGCTTGAGGACGAGCCAGGCGCAGCCGGCGACAGCCGGGACCCGAGCCACCGCACAAAGCCCGTCCGGCGCCTGAGGACGAGCCAGGCGCAGCCGGCGACAAACCCGCTAAAGCCTCTGCAAGATCGTGGCGGTGGCCACCGCACCCCCCGCACACATGGACACCAGCGCGAACTCCTTGTCCCGGCGTTCCAGCTCATGCAGGGCCGTCGTGATGAGCCGCGCCCCCGTCGCCCCGACCGGATGACCGAGGGCGATCGCGCCCCCGTTGACGTTGACCTTCTCCAGGTCCTGCCCGAAGACCTGCGTCCAGCTCAGCACCACCGACGCGAACGCCTCGTTGATCTCCACGATGTCGATGTCCTTCAAAGACATCCCCGCCTTGCCGAGCACCGCCCGCGTCGCGTCGATCGGCCCGTCGAGGTGGAAGTGGGGATCGGCGCCGACCAGCGCCTGGGCGACGATCCGCGCCCGGGGCCGCAGCTTGAGCGCGCGCGCCATCCGCTTGGACGCCCACATGATGGCCGCCGCCCCGTCGGAGATCTGGGAGGAGTTGCCCGCCGTGTGCACGGCGGTGGGCATGACCGGCTTGAGCCCCCCGAGCGCCTCCATCGTCGTGTCGCGCAGCCCCTCGTCCCGGTCGACGAGCCGCCACATGCCCTGGCCCGCGGCCTGCTCCTCCTCGGTGGTGGGCACCTGCACGGCGAACGTCTCGCGTTTGAAGCGCTCCTCGGACCACGCCGTGGCCGCCCGCTCCTGCGAGATGAGCCCGAGGGAGTCGACGTTCTCCCGGGTGAGCCCCCGCTTGCGGGCGATCCGCTCGGCGGCCTCGAACTGGTTGGGCAGGTCGACGTTCCACTCGTCGGGGAACGGCTTGCCCGGCCCGTGCTTGGAGCCCGACCCCAGCGGCACCCGCGACATCGCCTCCACACCGCAGCTGATCCCGACATCGATGACCCCGGCGGCGACCATGTTGGCCACCATGTGGCTCGCCTGCTGCGAGGAACCGCACTGGCAGTCCACCGTCGTCGCCGCCGTCTCGTACGGAAGCCCCATCGTGAGCCAGGCGGTGCGCGCCGGGTTCATGGACTGCTCCCCGGCGTGCGTCACCGTACCGCCGACTATCTGCTCGACGCAGTCCGCGTGGATGCCGGTACGGCCGAGCAGTTCACGGTAGGTCTCCCCGAGCAGATAGGCGGGGTGGAGATTGGCGAGCGCGCCCGCGCGCTTGCCGATGGGGGTGCGTACGGCTTCGACGATGACAGGTTCCGCGGCCATGGGGCTGGTCCTCTCCGTCCACGTCCCGCGAGCCGTCCCGGCGGCTCGCGGGTGTAACTAGTACGCGTTCTAGTTCTGCACAGCAGTCTGCTGAGCCCGACCCCGGCGCCGCAAGGGTCTTGCATACCCCGGCACCGGCCGAATCACCCCGCACGCCCCCTCCGTGCATGCAGGGATCGCGCCCCGGCCCTTGCCACTTGTAGAACCCGTTACTACCTTGCGAAGCACCTCCTGATGGGCCGTCAGAATTACCGGGGCCCCTTGGTTCCCGTCAGACCTGGAGTTGCCGATGCCCTGTCCAGCGCTTCCCGACGGGTTCGACTTCACCGACCCCGATCTGCTCCAAGCCCGCGTACCACTGCCGGAGTTCGCGACCCTGCGGCGGACGGAACCGGTGCGCTGGATCGCCCAGCCGCGCCGCGTCTCCGGCTTCGACGACGAGGGGTACTGGGCCGTCACCCGGCACGAGGACGTCAAGTACGTCTCCACGCGCCCCGAACTGTTCTCCTCCTACCTCAACACCGCGATCATCCGGTTCAACGAGTCGATCCAGCGCGACGCGATCGACGCCCAGCGGCTGATCATGCTCAATATGGACCCGCCCGAGCACACCCGCGTACGGCAGATCGTGCAGCGCGGTTTCACGCCGCGCGCCATCCGCTCGCTGGAGGACGCGCTGCGCGCCCGTGCCCGCTCCATCGTCGGGACGGCACTCGCGAACGCGGACGCCGACGGCGGCTTCGACTTCGTCACGCAGGTCGCCGTGGAGCTGCCCCTGCAGGCCATCGCGGAGCTGATCGGCGTCCCCCAGGCGGACCGCTCCAAGATCTTCGACTGGTCCAACAAGATGGCGGCCTACGACGACCCGGAGTACGCCATCACCGCCGAGGTGGGGGCCGAGGCGGCCATGGAGATCGTCTCCTACGCCATGAACCTCGCCGCCGCCCGCAAGGAGTGCCCCGCCAAGGACATCGTCAGCCAACTGGTGGCGGCCGAGGACGAGGGCAACCTCTCCTCCGACGAGTTCGGCTTCTTCGTGATCCTGCTCGCGGTGGCGGGCAACGAGACCACCCGCAACGCCATCACCCACGGCATGCACGCCCTGCTCACCCACCCGGACCAGTGGGAGCTGTTCAAAAGGGAGCGCCCGGCGACCACCGCCGAGGAGATCGTCCGCTGGGCGACCCCCGTGGTCTCCTTCCAGCGCACGGCGACCCAGGACACCGAGCTCGGCGGCGTGCGGATCAGGGCGGGCGACCGGGTCGGCGTCTTCTACTCCTCCGCCAACCACGACCCCGAGGTCTTCGAGGACCCCGGCACGTTCGACATCACCCGCGACCCCAACCCCCACCTCGGTTTCGGCGGCGGCGGCCCGCACTTCTGCCTCGGCAAGTCGCTCGCGGTCCTGGAGATCAACCTCATCTTCAACGCCGTCGCCGACGCCATGCCGGGGCTGCGGCTGACCGGCGACCCGCGCAGGCTGCGGTCGGCCTGGCTGAACGGCGTGAAGGAGCTCCGGGTCAGCACCGGCTGACCCACCCCATTCCGGCCGTCCCCTTTACGGAACCAACGTTTCCGTTGCGCCCGGCGTCCTGGCAGGTGAACCTTGCCTTTCCCGATGCCGAACGGAAACCGTGGCCGTGGTCTCTGCCGACTACTCGATCGCTCCGTCCGGCAGCGCCCCCGGCGAACGGAAGTTCTCCTTCCGGGGGTTCTGCCGCAGACACCGCGTACCGCTGCTCGCCACCGCCCCCACCCTTCCCCTGTACGTGGTGTGGGCGGCGTTCCTCGCCACCGGCGGCGGCGATCTGGCGGCGCAGGAGGCCTGGGCGGGGTTCGCCGCGCAGCACGGGGCCGCCGCGTACAACCTCTTCTGGTACGGCGGCATGCACACCGCCAACTACAGCCTCATCTCGCCCTATCTGATGGCCGCCGTCGGAGTGAAGACCGTGACGGTGCTCTCCGGGGTCGCGGGCGCCTGGCTGGCCGCCCTGCTCATCGAGCGCACCGGCGTCCGCGGGCCGCTCTGGCCCGCGGTGCTCGCCTCGCTCGGCATCTGGTGCAACGTCGCCTCGGGCCGTACGACGTTCGCGCTCGGCCTCGCCTTCGGCCTCGCGGCCTGCCTGGCGCTCGTAAGGGAGCGGCGCGCGGCCGTGGCCGCGGTGTGCGCGGCCCTCGCCACCATGGGCTCCCCGGTGGCCGGGCTCTTCCTCGTCGTGGCGGGCGCGGGCTACTTCTTCGTACGCGACTGGGTCCGCGCGGCGGTCCTGATCGTGCCGCCCTTCCTCGTCGTGGCGACCACCACGCTGCTCTTCCCGTTCAGCGGCGAACAGCTGATGCCCTTCGACCGGATCTTCCCGCCGGTCCTCTTCGGCCTGGCCCTGGTGGTGGCGGCGCCGCGCGAGTGGCGGGCCTTGCGGTGGGGCGCGGGGACGTACGCGGCCGGGACCGTCCTCACGTATCTCATCCCGTCCCCCATCGGCACCAACGTCGAGCGGCTCGCGGAGCTCTTCGGTCCCGCGGCGCTGCTCGCCGCCCTGCTCGCGCCCGGCCTGGACCGGGTGCGGCGGCTCGTCCTGGCCGTGGCGCTCGTCCTCTCCTCGGCCTGGGTGGTCCAGAAGACCTACGACGACCTGGCGGTCTCCACGAAGGTGCCCGCCTGGGCCGCGGACACCCAGGGCGTGGTGCGCGAGCTGGAGCGGCTCGGCGCCGACCGGACCCGCGTCGAGGTGGTCCCGGCCCGCAACCACCGCGAGGCCACCGCGCTCGCCCCGTACGTGAACATGGCGCGCGGCTGGAACCGCCAGCTCGACATCGAGCGCGGGCGCCTCTTCTACGACGGCACGTTCTCCGCCGCCACCTACCGCGCCTGGCTCGACAAGTGGGCCGTCGGGTACGTGGTGCTGCCCTCGGGCAAGCCGGACGGGTTCGCCGAGGACGAGGCGGCGCTGGTGGCGAGCGGCCCGAAGTGGCTCGACCCGGTGTGGCGGGACGCCCACTGGCGCATCTTCCGGGTGACGAACGCGGTGCCGCTGGTCTCACGCCCCGCGTCCGTCGTCCGCACCACGGGATCGGACGTGGTGGTGCGCGTCCCCGAGCGGGGTTCGGTGACGGTGCGCCTGGTGTACTCGCCGTGGCTGCGGGCCGAGGGCGCCTGTCTCAGGCGGCAGGGCGAGTTCACCCGCCTCTCGGTGCCGGAGCCGGGCACCTACCGGATCAGCTCGGGGTACGGTCCTTCGCCGAGCCGTCCCGCGACCTGCCGCTGACGTCGGGTTCCGGTCCCGTTTCCCGCCGTGGCCGCCCGGCCCTGGGCCCCGACAGGAGGTAGGTGAGCCCGAAGCCCGCGCCGACCACGGCCGCGCCGCCCACCGCGTCGAGCACCCAGTGGTTGGCGGTCGCCACGATCGCGGAGACGGTGAGGAGCGGGTGCAGCAGGCCGAGGGCCTTCATCCACCACCGGGGCGCGAGGAGGGCGATGACCAGACCGCACCACAGGGACCAGCCGAAGTGGAGTGACGGCATCGCCGCGTACTGGTTGGTGAGGTCGGTCAGCGTGCCGTAGTTGGGCTTGGTGAAGTCCTGCGCGCCGTGCACCGTGTCGATGAAGCCGAGGCCGGGCATCAGGCGCGGCGGGGCGAGCGGGTAGGCCCAGAAGCCGATCAGGGCGAGGACCGTCGCGAAGCCGAGGGCGGAGCGCGCCCAGCGGTACTCGGCGGGGCGCCGTACGTACAGCACGGCGAGGACCGCGAGCGGCACCATGAAGTGGAAGGACGTGTAGTAGAAGTCGAAGAACGCCTCCAGGCGTCCGGCCCTCGCCACGGCATGGTTGACCCAGTGCTCGACGTCGAGGTGCAGGAACCGCTCGATGGCGTGGATCTGCTCGCCGTGGTGTTCGGCGCGGGCCCGTCCCCCGGAGATGGTGCCGCCGGTCGCCGCGAGCCTGACCTGCTGGTAGGCGGAGTAGCCGACCCGGATCAGGAGCAGTTCGAGCAGCAGGTTCGGGCGGGTCACCACGCGTCGCCAGAACGGCATGAGGGGCACCCGCGACCAGCGGGCGGGCACGGGCTCGGCGTGGTCGGTGGGGACGGG
>NZ_JASKYR010000518.1:0-6549 GCF_041028215.1 Streptomyces flavofungini | reverse complement strand
CTCTGTCTCGCCGCCGGGGTCGTCCTGCTCGCCCTCAACCTCCGCCCCGCGCTCGTCGCCGTCTCGCCCCTCGCCGACACCATCCGCGACGACAGCGGCATGTCGGCCGCCGCCACCAGCCTGCTCACCGCGCTCCCGCTGCTCTGCTTCGGGCTGCTCGCGCCGGTCGCGCCCCGGCTCGGCCGCCGCTTCGGCATGGAGCGCCCGCTGCTCGGCACCATGGCGCTGATCTGCGCGGGCACCGCCTTGCGCCTGCTCGACTCCGTTGTCGCCCTCTTCGCGGGCACCGTCGTCATCGGCGCGGGCATAGCCGTCGCCAACGTCCTGCTGCCCGGCCTGATCAAGCGGGACTTCCCCGCGAGGGCCGGACTGATGACCGGCCTGTACTCGATGTCCCTCTTCGGCGGCGCCGCGCTCGCGGCCGGTGTCACCCTGCCCGTGCAGCAGGCCAGCGGCATGAACTGGCGCACCACACTGGCCTGCTGGGGCGCCCTCGCGCTGATCGCCCTCCTGGTGTGGCTGCCGCAGATCCGCTCGCGCACCCGGGTCGGCGCGGCGGCGGCCCGGCAGGCGGCGCACCCCGTACGCGGCCTGTCGCGCTCCCCGCTGGCCTGGCATGTCACCGCGTACATGGGCTTGCAGTCCCTCAACTACTACGCGGCCACCGCCTGGCTGCCGACCGTGTTCCAGGACGCCGGAATGGCCTCGGGCACCGCGGGCTGGATGCTCTCCTTCTCCTCGCTGCTCGGCATCGCGGGCTCCTTCCTCGCCCCGGTGATCGTCGGCAGGCGGCTCGGCTCCGGCGCGCTGGCGACCCTCGGCGCCGTCCTCTGTGCCCTCGGCTACGCGGGACTGCTCGCTGCCCCGGTCGGCGGCGCCTATCTCTGGATGGTCCTGCTGGGCCTCGGCCAGGGCGCGGCGATCAGCCTCGCGCTGCTCTTCATCGTCCAGCGGGCGCCCGACGCCCGGCACGCCGCCCAGCTCTCCAGCATGTCCCAGTGCTTCGGCTACGTCCTCGCGGCCACCGGACCCACCGTCCTCGGCGCCGTCCACGACGCCTCCCACAGCTGGACGGTGCCGCTCGTCCTGCTGCTCGTCCTGCTCGTACCGCAGGTGGTGGCGGGGCTCGGCGCCGCGCGCGACCGTCATGTGGCGGGCATCGGCTGACGCCCGCCCGGGCAGGATGCTCCCGGTGCGGTCCGAAGACGGGCCCACCGCTGACTCACGAAGGGTTGAGCGATGACGGATTCGGCCTCCGGGCGGCTCGTGGTCTCACCGGCCACGCCCGACGAATGGCGTGTGGTGACGGGGTGGGCGGCGGACGAGGGCTGGAACCCCGGTCTCGCCGACGCGGGACCGTTCTTCGCGCAGGACCCCGACGGGTTCTTCGTGGGGCGCCTCGACGGCGAGCCCGTCTCGGCGGTCTCCGTGGTCAACTACGGCGCGGACTACGCCTTCCTCGGCCACTACCTCGTCCGCCCCGGACTGCGCGGGCGCGGCCACGGCCTCGCCACCTGGCGGGCCGGGCTCGCGCACGCCGAGGGAAGGACCGTCGGCCTGGACGGCGTCCCCGCCCAGCAGGACAACTACCGCCGCTCCGGCTTCGCCCGCGCCCACGGCACCCTGCGCTACATCGGCGTGCTGCCCGCCGTCGACCTGCCCGACCGGCATGTGCGCCCCGTCGAGGCGGCGGGCCTGCGGGCGCTCATCGCCTACGACGGCGCCTGCGTGCCCGCGGACCGGCCGCGCTTCCTCACGTCCTGGCTCGCCGCCCCCGGGCACCGGGCGCTCGCCCGCATCGTCGACGGCAGGCTCACCGGGTACGGGGTGATCCGCCCCGGCCGTGACGCGCTGCGCGTGGGGCCGCTCTTCGCGGACACGCGCGCCGACGCCGAGGCGCTCCTCGACGCGCTGGCGGCGGAGGCGGACGGCACGCCCGTCGCCATCGACATGCCCGAGACGAACGGGGAGGCGGTCGCGCTGGCCGAGGCGCGCGGCATGAAGCCCACGTTCGACACGGCCCGCATGTACACCGGGCCGGTAAGGGAGTTCGCCCGGGAGCGGGTCTTCGGGGTCACCTCGCTCGAACTGGGCTGAGCGGGCCTGCGCCGGCCGGGCCCGGCGGCGTCCGGGCCCGGCCGTCCCCGTCTCGGGCGATCGTTCTCAGGTGATCGTCAGCGTCCGCCTGGCCTTCGCCTCGGAGCTGTTGCCGACGTAGAGGTCGATCCTGCCCTCCTCCACGACGAACTCGCCGTGCGGCGCGTTCGTCCAGTAGCCGAGGTCCTCCGCGCCGAGCCGGAAGCGGACGGTGCGCGACGCGCCCGGCGCGAGGGTGACCCGGCGGAAGCCGCGCAGCCTGCGCACCGGCTGGGTGAGACCGGCCGCGACGTCGTGCACGTAGAGCTGGACGACCTCGTCGCCCTCGCGGTCCCCGGTGTTGGTGACGCGCACGGACACCTCCAGGGTGTCGCCCCCGCGCAGCGCGCCCGCCGGGACGCGCGCGCGGCTGAGCTCCGGCTCGCCGATCTCGAACGTCGTGTAGCTCAGGCCGTATCCGAAGGCGAACTGCGGGCCCGGCGGCAGGTCCAGGTACTTCGAGGTGTACTTGTTGTCCGGGTCGTAGGGGCGGCCCGTCGACTCGTGGTTGTAGTGGATCGGGATCTGGCCGACCGCGCGCGGGAACGACACGGGCAGCTTGCCGCCGGGCACGACCTTGCCGAACAGCACGTCGGCGATGGCGTTGCCCGCCTCGATGCCCGGGTGCCAGGCCTCAAGGACGGCGGGCGCGGCGTCCAGCCAGCCGCCGATGGTCAGCGGACGGCCGTTGACGAGCACGACGACGAAGGGGCGGCCGGTCGCGGCGATCGCCGTCACCAGCTTCTCCTGGGCGCCGGGGAGCGAGAGGTCGCTGCGGGCCGCGGCCTCGCCGCTCATCGCGGGCGGCTCGCCCACCACCACGACCGTCACATCGGCGGCCTTCGCGGCGGCCACCGCCCTGCCGATGCCGCCGGTGTCCGCACCCTCGGGGCCGACGCCCCTGGCGTAGGCCACCCTGGCGTCCGGCGCGGCCCGCCTGACGGCGTCGAGGACCGTGCCCGAGGGGTACTTCTCGACGGCACCGGGGAACGACCAGGTGCCGAGCAGGTCGTCGGAGTCGCCGAAGGGGCCGACCACGGCGATGGACTCGACCGACGTCTTCAGCGGCAGCGCCCCGCCCTTGTTCTTGAGCAGGACCATCGAACGCGCCGCCGCCTCGCGGGCCGCCCGGCGGGTGGCGGCGCTCGGCCCTGCGATGGCGTCGTCCTCCTCGACGTAGGGGCGGTCGAAGAGACCGAGGTCGAACTTGAGGCGGAGCACGCGCGCCACCGCGTCGTCGAGGCGCCGCTCGTCGATCTTCCCCTCGCGCAGCAGCTTCTTGCCGTTCCTGACCAGGTTGGTGCTGGTCATCTCCATGTCGACGCCCGCGTTGAGGGCGAGGCGGGCCGCCGCCGCGCCGTCCTCGGCGAAGCCGTGCGCGATCAGTTCCTGGACGCCGGTCCAGTCGCTGACGACCATGCCGCCGAAGTCCCACTCCCTCTTCAGGATGTCGGTCAGAGTGTGGGTGTTGCCGTGGGCCGGGATGCCGCTGAGGGTGTTGAAGGAGGCCATCACGGTCGCCGCGCCCGCCCTGAGGGCCGCCTTGAACGGCGGGAGGTAGAGGTTGCGCAGGCGGGACTCCGAGAGGTCGACCGTATTGTAGTCCCGGCCGCCCTCGGCGCCGCCGTAGGCGACGAAGTGCTTGGCGCAGGCGGCGACGCGGTCCTTGGCGCGGTAGGGCGCGGCGTCCCCGTCGTCCGCGTCGCCCTGGTAGCCCTTGACCTTGGCGGCGGCGAACACCGAGGCCAGATAGGGGTCCTCGCCGTTGCTCTCGGCGATGCGGCCCCAGCGGGGCTCGTGCGTGACGTCCATGGCGGGGGCGAAGGTCCAGTGCACGCCGTTGGAGCGGGCCTCCTTCGCCGAGACCTCGCCGTCCGTCCTGGTGACGTCGGGGTCGAAGCTGGCCGCCTGCGCCAGCGGGATCGGGAAGGTCGTCCAGAAGCCGTGGATGACGTCGAGGCCGAAGACGAGCGGAATGCCGAGGCGGGACTCCTCGACGGCGATGCGCTGGAGGGCGTTGGTGGTCGCGGCGCCGTAGATGCTCAGGACGGAACCGAGCCTGCCCGCGCGCGCCGCGTCCTCCGCCTCCTTGGTGTCGCCGCCGCCGGGACCGGTGTCGTAGGTCCACGGGAGCTGTTGAAGCTGACCCAGCTTCTCTTCGACGGTCATACGGTCGAGCAGCTTCTGGATTCTTTGGTGGTACGCGCTCCCCGGCCGGGCCGCCGGGATGCCCCGCGCCGCGTCCGCGCGGCCCGCCCCCACGGTGCCCACGGCGCCGAGTGCGCCTCCCGCGACCGCCGTGCCGCCCATCGCGGACAGCAGAGTACGCCTTCGTACATCACGCATGCGTTCGCCTTCTCACCTCATGTGGGGGGATAACTCTCGTGGTGACCACAAGAATTGAAGCGAAAGTACGTTCCTGTTACACGTGGGGTCAAGAGACGCGGCAGGGGTGAGCGCGCCTTCCGTGAATGGTTGACCTGAAGTTAGCTTGAGGTCCTAACGTTCCCCTCATGAGCATGGAAACCACGGCCTGGAACCAGCTGTACAGCGTGATGCACGCCCAGCAGGACCGCCGCCCCTTCGCCCGCGCCACCCTCCGCCGCATCGGCGCCTTCGCCCGGCCCCACCGCAGGCGCATCTGGCAGTTCGTGCTGCTGAGCGTCGTCACCGCACTGCTCGCCGTGGCCACCCCCGTCCTCGCGGGCAAGGTCGTCAACGTCATCGTCGGCGGCGGCGACTCCGGCACCGTCGTGCGCTACGCCCTGCTGATCGCCGCCATCGCGCTCGCCGAGGCGGGCATCGGACTGCTGAGCCGCTGGCTGTCGGCCAACCTCGGCGAGGGACTCATCCTCGACCTGCGGACCGCCGTCTTCGACCACGTCCAGCGCATGCCCGTCGCCTTCTTCACCCGCACCCGCACCGGCGCCCTGGTCAGCCGCCTCAACAACGACGTGATCGGCGCCCAGCGCGCCTTCAGCAACACGCTCTCCGGCGTCGTCGGCAACATCGTCACGCTCATCCTCACCCTCGCCGTGATGCTCACCCTTTCGTGGCAGATCACCCTGCTGGCCCTGGTGCTGCTCCCCGTCTTCGTCGTCCCCGCCCGGCGCATGGGCGCCCGCATGGCCAAGCTCCAGCGCGAGGCCGCGCACCACAACGCCGCCATGGGAACCCGGATGACCGAGCGCTTCTCGGCGCCCGGCGCCACCCTCATCAAGCTCTTCGGCAGGCCCGGCGACGAGTCCGCCGAGTTCGCCGCGCGCGCCCACCGGGTGCGCGACATCGGGGTGCGCACCGCCATGGCGCAGTCCGCGTTCATCACCGCGCTCACGCTCGTCTCGGCGCTCGCGCTGGCCCTGGTGTACGGACTCGGCGGCTACTTCGCCCTGGAGGGCTCCCTGAAGGCGGGCGCGGTCGTCTCGCTCGCACTGCTGCTGACCCGGCTGTACGCGCCGCTGACCTCCCTGGCCGGGGCGCGCGTGGAGGTGATGAGCGCCCTCGTCAGCTTCGAGCGGGTCTTCGAGGTGCTCGACCTGAAGCCCCTCATCGAGGAGAAGCCGGAGACCGCGGACGTCCCCGAGGGGGCCGTCGCCGTGGAGTTCGAGAACGTGCGCTTCTCCTACCCGGCCGCCGACAAGGTCTCCCTGGCCTCCCTCGAAGAGGTCGCCGCCCTCGACACCCGCGGCGGCGAAGAGGTCCTGCACGGCATCTCCTTCCGCGCGGAGGCGGGCCAGACCGTGGCGCTCGTCGGCTCGTCGGGCGCGGGCAAGTCGACCATCGCGCAACTGCTCCCGCGCCTGTACGACACCGACGAGGGAGCGGTGCGCATCGGCGGCGTCGACGTGCGGGACCTGTCGGCCGCCTCGATGCGGGCCACCCTCGGCATGGTCACCCAGGACGGCCACCTCTTCCACGAGTCCGTCCGCGACAACCTGCTCCTCGCCCGGCCGGACGCGAGCGAGGACGAGCTGTGGGACGTCCTGCGCCGCGCCCGCCTCGAAGAGCTCGTGCACTCCCTGCCCGACGGGCTCGACACGGTGGTCGGCGAGCGCGGCTACCGGCTCTCCGGCGGCGAGCGGCAGCGCATGACCATCGCCCGCCTGCTCCTGGCCCGCCAGCGGGTCGTCATCCTCGACGAGGCCACGGCACACCTCGACAACACCTCCGAGGCCGCCGTCCAGGAGGCCCTCGCCGAAGCCCTTGAGGGCCGCACCGCCGTGGTCATCGCCCACCGGCTCTCCACGGTCCGCGCCGCCGACCAGATCCTCGTCGTCGAGGCGGGCGAGATCGTCGAACGGGGCACGCACGAGGAACTCCTCGCCCTCGACGGCCGGTACGCGGAGCTGCACCGGACCCAGTTCGCCAAGGGCGCGAGCCCGGCGGAGGTGGTGGAGGCGGCCTGAGACAGGG
>NZ_JASKYR010000517.1:0-6471 GCF_041028215.1 Streptomyces flavofungini | reverse complement strand
CGCGGGACGGCGGCTGCGCGCCGCCGCCTCCGCCTGCGACGCGGCGGCCCGGCGCTGCGCGGAGCTCGACCGGCTCTCCGCCCGCACGGCCGCCGCCACCCGCGGACTCGCGCCGCTGCGCGCCGCCCACGACCGGGTGGCACGCCTCGCGGGGCTCGCCGCGGGCACCTCGGCGGAGAACGAACGCAGGATGCGCCTGGAGTCGTACGTACTCGCCGCCCGTCTGGAGCAGGTCGCGGCAGCCGCCACGGTCCGGCTGCGCCGGATGTCCTCGGGGCGGTACACCCTCGTGCACTCCGACGACCGCACCGGACGCGGCCGTTCCGGGCTCGGGCTGCATGTGGTCGACGCGTGGACGGGCCGCGAGCGTGACACGACGACACTCTCGGGCGGCGAGACGTTCTTCGCCTCGCTCGCGCTCGCCCTCGGCCTCGCCGACGTGGTCACCGACGAGGCAGGCGGCGTCCGGCTCGACACGCTCTTCATCGACGAGGGCTTCGGCAGCCTCGACGACCAGACCCTCGACGAGGTCCTCGACGTCCTGGACTCCCTGCGCGAGCGGGACCGCAGCGTCGGCATCGTCAGCCATGTCGCCGATCTGCGGCGGCGGGTGCACGCGCAGCTCGAAGTGGTCAAGGGCCGGGCCGGTTCGTCCGTGCGGCAGCGGGGCGGTGCCTGAGCGGGCGGCCGGTTCAGCGGCCCAGGGGGCGCCTCGGCAGCGGGGAGGAGTAGACGACGCTCGTGGTCACGGAGCCAAGGGCGCCGATCCGGCCCGAGACCTCCTCCAGATGGCTCATCGAGCGCGCGGCGACCTTGATGACGAAACAGTCGTCGCCGGTCACGTGGTGCGCCTCCAGGATCTCGGGGGTGGCGCCGACCAGGTCGTGGAAGGGCTTGTAGTTGCCCGTCGGGTACCGCAGCCGTACGAAGGCCAGGATCGGCAGCCCCAGGCGCTCCGGGTCGACCACRGCCGCGTAGCCCTGGATGACGCCCGCCTCCTCCAGGCGGCGCACGCGTTCGGTGACGGCGCTGGGGGACATCGAGACGGCCCGCGCCAGTTCGGCGTAGCTGGCGCGGCCCTCGCGCTGGAGGACGTCGAGTATGCGCCAGTCGGTGGCGTCCGTGGAATAACCGGTCATCCCCGAGAGGTAACAGGGAAATCCCCGGGCGATCAAGGGGTGGACCGGGGATCATCCCTTCAGACTTCCGGTCCCCGCCCATAGATTTCTTGCCATGGAAAACACAAACGTGCAGGTCAACGAGGTGCCCGCCGCCGCGACGGCCACCACCGCCGCGGCTACGGAGGCCACGGCCACCGCCGTCACGGAGGCCACGGCCACCGCCCCCGTCACGAACCCGGTGCTCAGGGTGGGGCCCGCGTCCCCGGCGGCCGCCGCCGCGTACTTCGGCGCGAGCCTCGCCTTCCACGCCGATGTCTCCGACGTGGCGTCCGCCCTCGCCGCCGACGGCGACCCCGGCTTCGTCGTGGTCGACACCCGCTCCACGGCGTCCTGGGACCAGGGGCACCTCCCGGGCGCGCTCCACCTGCCCACCGCGCTCATCCCGGAGCAGGCGTCCCGGCTCCTCGACCCCTCGGTGCCGGTGGTCACCTACTGCTGGGGTCCCGGCTGCAACGGCGCGACCCGTGCCGCCCTGGCCCTCGCCCAGCAGGGCTACCGGGTCAAGGAGATGCGGGGCGGCTTCGAGTACTGGGCGCGGGAGGGCTTCGCCTTCGAGACCTGGGAGGGCCGCGAGCGGCGGGCGCCCGACGCGCTCACCGCTCCGGTCGACGCCGCCGACTGCGGCTGCTGACGGCCGCGCCGACCGGGGCGGGGTCATGGCTGGGACCGGGGCCGGGTCACAGCCTGGAGAGCTCGTCCACCAGGTCGTCCAGGCCCAGGGAGCCCAGCGAGAGCGCGGCCATGTGCCAGGCCTTGGCGTCGAAGGCGTCCCCGTGGCGGCTGCGGGCGTTGGCCCGGCCGAGCAGCCAGGCGCGCTCGCCCAGCTTGTAGCCGATGGCCTGGCCCGGGATCGTGAGGTAGCGGGTCATCTCGCTCGCCACGTAGTCCGTGGGACGGCTGCAGTGCGCGTCGTAGAACTCCTGGGCGAGGTCGGGCGTCCAGCGCTCGCCCGGGTGGAACGGCGAGTCCGCGGGGATCTCCAGCTCCAGGTGCATGCCGATGTCGACGATGACCCGCAGCGCGCGCATCATCTGGGCGTCGAGGTAGCCGAGCCTGCGCTCCGGGTCGGTGAGGTGGCCCAGCTCGTCCATGAGCCGCTCCGCGTAGAGCGCCCAGCCCTCGGCGTTGGCGCTGACGATGCCGACGGTCGCCTGGTAGCGGGAGAGGTTCTCCGCGACGTGCGCCCACTGGGCGAGCTGGAGGTGGTGGCCGGGCACCCCCTCGTGGTACCAGGTGGAGACGAGGTCGTAGACCGGGAAGCGGGTGTCGCCCATCGTCGGCAGCCAGGTGCGGCCGGGCCGCGAGAAGTCCTCGGACGGGCCCGTGTAGTACGGGGCCGCGGCGCCGCCGGGCGGGGCGATGTGGGACTCCACCCTGCGGACCCGCTCGGCCAGTTCGAAGTGGGTGCCGTCCAGCGCCTCGATCGCCTCGTCCATCAGCTCCTGGAGCCAGACCCTGACCTCCTCGACGCCCTCGATGTGCGTGCCGTGCTCATCCAGGTGGGCCAGCGCCACCCAGGGGTTCTCGGCGCCCGGCAGGATCTTCTCGGCCTCGGTCCGCATCTCCGCGAGCAGCCGGTGGAACTCCGACCAGCCGTAGGCGTACGCCTCGTCCAGGTCGAGGTCGGTGCCGTTGAAGTGGCGGGAGAGCCGGGCGTAGCGCTCGCGGCCCACGGTGTCCGGGGCGCCCTCGATCGCGGGGGCGTAGACGTCCCGCATCCAGTCGCGCAGCGCGACGACCGACGCCGTGGCGGCGCGGGCGGCCGTGTCGAGGTCGGCGCGGAGGGCCTCGGGCCCGTCGGCGGCGAACTCCTCGAACCAGCCCCGGCCGTCCTCCTGCTCGCCCGTCCACTCGGTGAGCTGCCCGATGAACGTGGCGGTGGGGCGCGGCGCCGCGAACAGCTTGCGGTCGAGGCCGAGTTCGAGCGAGGCGCGGTAGCCCTCGAAGGCGGCGGGCACGGCCCGCAGCCGCTCGGCGATCGCCGCCCAGTCCTCCTCGGTCTCCATCGGCGTCACGGTGAAGATCTCCCGCACCTGGTGCGGCACCGTGTGCAGATTGCCGACCGAGCGCAGGCCCTCCTCGGCCTCGTGCACGGCGAGTTCGGCGGTGAGCCGCTCCCGCAGCAGCCGTCCGCAGCGCCGCTCGGCCGCACTGTCCGCGCCGGGCCTGCGCTCCGCCTCGTCGAGCCGGTCCAGCGTCGTCCGCGCGAGCTGCGCCAGGGCCTCCTGCCCCGCGGGCGAGGTGTCCGGGAGCCGGCGGTCGCTCTCCTTCACTCCGAGGTAGGTGCCGGTGATCGGATCGAGGGCGATGAGCTCGTCCACGTAGGTGTCGGCGACTTCGCGGGGCAGGGGGGCGGTGTTCGACTGCGCGTGCTTGATGTCTGGCATGCGGACATCCTGTCGCCAGTGGTCCGGCGGACGCCAGTGGCTTTGAGCTGCGGACCCGTATCACTCGGTGATCGACCCCGCCGCCCGCACCGTCACCCCGTGATGGATCCGGCGAATTCGGGAAAATCGAGGTCGAGGTCCTCGCTGCTGCGCTGCACGGTGACGACGACCTTCTTGCCGTACTTCGTCTTGAGTACGTTGTCGTCGGTCTTCGTCGCCGACACCCCGGGCGCCAGACGGCCCTCCAGGGGCTCGGCCCCCTTCTCGAAAGACGTCGAAGCGGCCTCGCCGCCCCTGGTCGCGCCCTCGACGATGAGGGAGAGATCGTCGAGGGCGACGGGGGACTTGCCGCCGTTCGTCACCTTCAGCCTGACCCGGAAGTCGGTCTCGCCGGGCTTGGCCGACTCCATCAGCCCGGTGTCGTAGTCGGTGAAGACCTTGGCCTCGGTGACGGACACCTCAAGCCCGTCCGGCCAGCTGAAGGACTCGCCGAAGCGCAGGTCGGTGGGGCGTGCCCCGGCGCCTTCGCCGCCCGCGCCCCCGTCCACGCCCTCGTCGGAGCAGTACTTCATCCAGTCGGCCTGGCTGATGTCCTCGGCCATGCAGTCCGGCTTCTCCGCCGCCGCGGACTTCTTCCCGCCGGACGCCTTCGCATCGGCCGTGTCGCCGCCGTCACCGCCGCCGCAGGCGGTCAGCGCGGCAAGGAGCAGGGCGGCCGTGGCCGCGGTGGCGCGAACGCGCATATGTCCCCCCAGAGTTGAACGTTGGAACACAGTAGTCCAGATGTGCCCGAACCGTGGAGGCGGTACGGGGAGGGGGCGGCGTCCGCCGTCAGCCCGTCGCGGCGTCCCGCGCCCCCTCGCCGCCCGCCTCGGGCGGCAGCAGCGGGCCGCACTCCCACTGCTGGAAGATCAGCCGCGTCTCCACGCGCGCCACCTCGGGCCGCGCGGTGAACTCGTCGAGGACCAGGCGCTGGAGGTCCGCCGGGCCCGCGACCGCCACATGCACGAGGAAGTCCTCCGGGCCCGTGAGGTGGAAGAGGGACAGGGACTCGGGCAGCTCCCTGACGCGTTCCACGAAGGGGCCCACGAGGTCCCTGCGGTGCGGGCGGACCTGGACCGAGAGCAGCGCCTGGAGCCCCCGCCCGAGCTTCGCCGGGTCCAGGCGGAGCTGCTGGCCGAGAATCACCCCCGAGCGCCGCAGCCGCGTCACCCGGTCGAGGCACGTGGACGGCGCCACACCGACCTGCGCCGCGAGATCGCGGTACGTGGTCCGGGCGTCGTTCTGCAAGAGGCGCAGGATGTGGAGATCCACCGGGTCCAGTGCGACGGATTCGGCCATCGGGCGAACCTAGCACGGGATTTCACCCCGACCACCCGCCGTGTGTTCAGTCTATGCGGCATGGAAGCGAACACGCAGACAGCCGGTAACGTCAGCATCCGGGCCCTCGCCACCGAGGCCGTGCACGCGGGGCGGGAGGATCTGGCGGAACTCGGCCTGCACGCGGCGCCGATCGACCTCTCCACGACCTACCCCTCCCGGGACAGCCGGGGCGAGGCCGCCCGCATCGACGCCTTCGCCGCGGAGGGCGTCCTCGACGACGGGCCGCCCGTCTACGCCCGCCTCGGCAACCCGACCGTGGCCCGCTTCGAGACCGCGCTCGCCCGCCTTGAGGGCACCGAGAGCGCGGTGGCCTTCGCGAGCGGCATGGCGGCCCTCACCGCGGTCCTGCTCGTACGGGGCTCGGCGGGCCTGCGCCATGTCGTGGCCGTCCGGCCGCTGTACGGATGCAGCGACCACATGCTCACCGCGGGCCTGCTCGGCACCGAGGTGACCTGGGTGGACCGGTGGGACGGTGCCGAGGAGCTCGGCAGGGCCGTCGCGGACGCCGTCCGGCCCGACACCGGGCTCGTGATGGTCGAGTCGCCCGCCAACCCGACCCTCGCCGAACTCGACCTGGCCGCGGTGGCGGAGGCCTGCGGCGAGGTGCCGCTCCTGGCCGACAACACCTTCGCCACGCCCGTACTCCAGCGGCCCGCGCTGAGCGGCGCGCGCCTGGTGCTGCACAGCGCCACCAAGTACCTGGGCGGGCACGGGGACGTCCTCGGCGGTGTGGTCGCCTGCGACGAGGAGTTCGCCCGGCAGCTGCGCCAGGTGCGCTTCGCCACGGGCGGCGTGCTGCATCCGCTCGCCGGATATCTGCTGCTGCGCGGCCTCGCCACGCTGCCCGTACGGGTGCGCGCCGCGTCCGCGACCGCCGCGGAGCTGGCGCGGCGGCTGGCCACGGACCCGCGCGTGGAGCGTGTGCACTACCCCCCGATCGGCGGCGCCATGGTCGCCTTCGAGGTGCACGGCGACCCGCACGAGGTGACCGCCGGGGTACGGCTGATCACCCCGGCGGTGAGCCTCGGCAGCGTCGACTCGCTCATCCAGCACCCGGCGTCCATCAGCCACCGCGTCGTGGACGCCGGGGACCGGCACTCCTCCGGGGTGAGCGACCGGCTGCTGCGCATGTCGTGCGGCCTGGAGGACGTCGAGGACCTGTGGAGCGACCTCGACCGCGCGCTCGGTCCGGTCAGCGTTCCGCCCGCTGGTGGGGAGCGGCCGGAGCCTCGTGGGCACGCGTCGCGTCGTACGGCGGGCGCGAGCTGACCGGGGTCGCGTCGAGGCGGGCCGTGATGACCAGCGTGCCCTCCTCGATCTGGTAGTCGAGCGGCAGACCGAGCCCGCGCATCGCCGCCACCATGCCGGTGTTGGACGCCTGCGTCACCGCGTAGACGCTCTCGCAGCCCGCCTCGACCGCCATCGCCACGAGCCTGCCGAGCAGCTGGCCGCCGATGCCGCGCCGCTGCCAGTCGTCCTCGACGAGCAGGGCGACCTCGGTCTCGTCGCCGTCCCACAGC
>NZ_JASKYR010000516.1:0-4651 GCF_041028215.1 Streptomyces flavofungini | reverse complement strand
CTCCAGGCGCTCCAGGGCCTTGAGGTCGGCCAGGCCCCGGCGGGTGGCTGGAAGGCGCTCGGCAAGACGGCCTGAAGCCGTCCCGCCGGACCGTGTGACCGCCATCCGGCGGCCCGGTCCGGGAGCAGCTCGGCAACCCTCCTGAAATGGGACTTTCCGCGACCGCGGGGGGCGCGGAAGATCCCCGAAACAGACATGCGAAACTTTTCACATGAGTGCCGCCTGCCGCGCCCCCCAGAGCACGAACGACAGCCGCAGCCGCCGCCGCGGCGGCCGTCGCGGCCGTGCCGCCCTGCTGGCCGCCGGGGCCGCGGTCGCCGCCCTGACCCTGTCGGCCTGCGGCTCGGGCGGCACGTCGGGGGGCGGCGGCAACACGAACTTCGTGACCGGCTCCGACGGCATCGCCACCCTGGACAAGGGTGACCGCAAGGACGGCCCGAAGATCGACGGCGAGACCCTGACCGGCGAACACCTCGACATCGCCGACTACAAGGGCAAGGTCGTCGTCCTGAACGTCTGGGGTTCCTGGTGCCCGCCCTGCCGGGCCGAGGCGCCGAACTTCGTGAAGGTCGCCAACGCCACCAAGGACAAGGGCGTGCGATTCGTGGGGATCAACACCCGCGACCCGCAGAAGGGCCCGGCGATCTCCTTCGAGAAGGACTACAAGGTCCCCTACCCGAGCCTGCACGACCCGATGGGCAAGCTGATGCTGCGCTTCCCTAAGGGCACGCTCAACCCCAACTTCATCCCCTCCACGGTCGTGATCGACCGGGACGGCAAGGTCGCGGCCCGCTCGCAGCAGCCCCTCAACGAGGAGAAGCTGCGCAAGATGATCGACCCGCTGATCGCGGAGAAGTGATCTCCCCTTGATGTCCACGCTCGCCGCCGTAGGCGCCCCGAACCAGACCGTCATGAACGGGGCCCTGCTCACGGCCCTGCCCGTCGCCATCCTCGGCGGCCTGGTCTCCTTCTTCTCCCCGTGCGTGCTGCCGCTCGTGCCGGGCTATCTGTCCTACGTCACCGGGGTCAGCGGCCAGGACATGGCCGAGGCCAGACGGGGGCGGATGGTCGTGGGCTCCTCGCTCTTCGTGCTCGGCTTCACCGTGGTCTTCGTCTCCTACGGCGCGCTCTTCGGGCAGTTCGGGCAGACCCTCCAGGAGCACCAGAGCGTCGTCACCAAGGTGCTCGGCGTGGTGATGATCCTGCTCGGGTTCTTCTTCATGGGGCTGATGCCCTTCCTCTCCCAGCGAGAGTTCCGCTTCCACAAGAAGCCCGCCGTCGGTCTCGCGGGCGCCCCGATACTGGGCGCCCTGTTCGCTGTCGGCTGGGCGCCCTGCGTCGGCCCGACGCTCGCCGCCGTCAGCCTGCTCTCGCTGGATCAGGGGAGCGCGGGGCGCGGTGCACTGCTGAGCGTCGCGTACTGCGTGGGTCTCGGCGTACCGTTCATCCTCGCGGCCGTCGCCTTCCGCAAGGCGCTCGGCGCGTTCAGCTGGGTGAAGCGGCACTACGTCTGGGTGATGCGCGTCGGCGGCATCATGATGATCGCGACTGGCCTGCTCCTCCTCACCGGCGTGTGGGACAGCATCGTGCAGCAGATGCAGGTCTGGTCGAACGGCTACACGGTGGGGATCTGATCCATGAGCAAGACCGAAGCCCCCGAAGAGCAGAACGAGCAGGGTGAACAGGGCGGACTCGGCGAGGCCGGTGCTCAGCTCTCGACCGCGCCCAAGGAGGACGCGCCGAACCTGCCGTCCCTCGGCGTCGTCGGCTGGGTCCGCTGGTTCTGGCGGCAGCTCACCTCGATGCGGGTCGCGCTGATCCTGCTCCTGCTGCTCTCGCTCGGCGCCATCCCCGGCTCGCTGATCCCGCAGAACAACGTGGACGAGCTCAAGGTCCAGGACTTCATGGACCGGCACACCACGCTCGGGCCGCTCTACGACAAGCTCCAGCTCTTCGACGTCTACAGCTCGGTGTGGTTCTCCGCGATCTACATCCTGCTCTTCGTCTCCCTCATCGGCTGCATCGTGCCCCGCACCTGGCAGTTCGTGGGCCAGCTCCGCGGCCGTCCGCCGGGCGCCCCGAAGAAGCTGACACGGCTGCCCGCGTACACGACGTGGCGCACCGAGGCCGGGCCCGAGCAGGTGCACGAGGCCGCGCTCGCCCTGTTCAGGCAGCGGCGCTTCCGGGCGCACACCGCGGGCCCCGACGGCGCGGTCTCGGTCGCCGCCGAGAAGGGCTATCTGCGCGAGGCCGGGAACCTGATCTTCCACATCGCGCTGATCGTGATGCTGGTCGCCTTCGCCGCCGGACAGCTCTTCAAGTCCGAGGGCGGCAAACTGATCATGGAGGGGGACGGCTTCGCCAACACCCTCAGCCAGTACGACGACTTCAAGTCGGGGAGCCTCTTCGGCACCGATGAGCTGGCACCGTTCAGCTTCCGGCTCGACGACTTCGAGGGCACGTACCAGAGGTCGGGACCCAACCGCGGCACGCCCCGCACCTACCAGGCGAAGGTCAGCTACTCCGAGGGCACCGACGGCCCCGAGAAGAAGAAGACCATCGAGGTCAACAAGCCCCTGGAGATCGACGGGTCGAAGGTCTACCTCATCGGCCACGGCTACGCCCCCAAGGTCACCGTCCGCGACGGCAAGGGCAAGGTCGTCTACAGCGCGAACGTGCCGCTGCTGCCCATCGACCAGAACGGCACCGCGACCGGCGCCATCAAGGTCCTGGACGGCTACAAGGACAAGAACGGCAAGAAGGAGCAGCTAGGCTTCAACGCCTTCTTCGTCCCGACGTTCGCGGGCGAGGGCCGGGGCCAGATGTTCTCGCAGTTCCCCGCCCCCGACTTCCCCGTGCTCGCGCTCTCCGCGTACCACGGCAGCCTGGGCGTGGACTCCGGCGTGCCGCAGAACGTGTACCAGCTCGACACCCGCAAGATGACCAAGTTCAAGGACTCCAAGGGCGAGCTGTTCAAGAAGCGGCTGCTGCCCGGCGAGACCATGAAGCTGCCGGGCGGCGCCGGGTCGATCACCTTCGACAAGGACCTCAAGGAGTGGGCGACCTTCCAGATCTCGCAGGAGCCCGGCTCCCTGTGGGCGCTGGTCGGCGCGTTCGCCGCCATCGGAGGCCTCGCCGGATCGCTGTTCATCCAGCGCCGCCGGGTCTGGGTGCGGGCGGTGCGGGGCCCCGACGGCGTGACCGTCGTGGAGATGGCGGGCCTCGGCCGCAGCGAGTCCGCGAAGCTCCCCGACGAACTCTCCGACCTCGCCGCCCACCTGTACGAGAAGACGCCGAGCGCGCCCGAACCGGATACCGAAGCCGTACCTGCCGAAGGGGCTGAGAAGTGAATCTCGCCACCACCCTGGCCGCCGCCGAACCCAACGAGAACCTCGCGCACATCAGCAATGTGCTGATCTACTCGGCGATGGCCGTCTACCTCCTGGCCTTCTTCGCGCACATGGCGGAGTGGCTCTTCGGCAGCCGCAGCAAGGTCGCCCGCACGGCCGCCGCGCTGACCCCCGCCAAGACCACGGCCAAGGCCAAGGCCCCCGAGGTCGCCGTCCAGGCCAAGGGCGGCACGGCGACCCTTGAGCGGCCCAAGGTCGTCACGCGCTCCGTCACCGGCTCCCGGGACGTGCCGGACGGTCCCGGCGCCGCCGCGGGCGACGAGAAGGGCGACCTCTACGGCCGCATCGCGGTCTCGCTCACCGTGCTCGCGTTCCTCCTGGAGTTCGGCGGTGTGCTCACCCGCGCCCTGTCGGTGCAGCGGGCGCCGTGGGGCAACATGTACGAGTTCAGCATCACCTTCTCCACCGTCGCCGTCGCCGTGTACCTGGTGCTGCTCGCGCTGAAGAAGAACATCGCCTGGCTCGGCCTGCCGCTGGTCACCACGGTCCTGCTCGACCTCGGTCTGGCCGTCACGGTCCTGTACACCGCCAGCGACCAGCTCGTCCCCGCCCTGCACTCGTACTGGCTGTGGATCCACGTCTCCACGGCGATCTTCTGCGGCGCGGTCTTCTACGTCGGCTTCGTCGGCACGCTGCTCTACCTCTTCCGCGACAGCTACGAGACGAAGCTCCAGAACGGCGGGCAGCCCGGCAGGTTCGCCACGTCCGTCCTTGAGCGGCTCCCCTCGGCGGCCACCCTCGACAAGTTCTCCTACCGCGTGAACGCCGCCGTCTTCCCACTGTGGACGTTCACGATCATCGCGGGCGCCATCTGGGCGGGCGACGCCTGGGGCCGCTACTGGGGCTGGGACCCCAAGGAGGTCTGGTCCTTCATCACCTGGGTCGCCTTCGCCGGTTACCTGCACGCGCGCGCCACCGCGGGCTGGAAGGGCCGCAAGGCCGCCTACCTGGCCCTGATCGCCTTCGGCTGCTGGCTGTTCAACTACTACGGCGTGAACATCTTCGTCACCGGCAAGCACTCCTACGCCGGGGTCTGACCCCGTAGCGCCACGGCCACCGAGGCCGGCGGCCCTAATCCACGGAACCCGCCCCGCCCCGCACGGTGATCGCGTCCAGCTGCCCCCGCAGATACGTGTGGGAGTCCACTCCCCTGACATCCGTCCCCGGGTCGCACTCGTAGAAGTAGACCCCGCCTACCTGGCCCTGATCGCCTTCGGCTGCTGGCTGTTCAACTACTACGG
>NZ_JASKYR010000515.1:0-6216 GCF_041028215.1 Streptomyces flavofungini | reverse complement strand
GCGCGGTGAGGGCCGACTGCCAGGCCGCGGCGATCGGGGAGGGGATCTGCGAGGCCGTGCGGACCGTGTGGACGGACTGCACGACGTCGCGGAAGGAGGCCTGCTGGTCGCGGAGCTCGTGCAGATAACCGTGGCGCCCGCCGCCGAGCCGACGGCCGTCCCCCAGCAGGCCCGCCCCTCGGGGGCCGCCGCCGGGGTCCCCGTCTGCGGCACCGTGCAGCACGCCGACGGCACCGTGGTGCCCCGCGCGGCCCTGACCCTCATCGACGTCGCCGGGCAGCAGATCGGGCGCGGCGCGAGCGGCGACGACGGGCGGTACGCCCTGGCGACACCGGGGTCCGGCTCCTTCGTGCTGATCGCGGCGGCCGGGGGCCACCAGCCGCAGGCCGTCACCGTCACCGTGGGCGAGCGGCCCGTCGAGCTGGACGTGGTGCTCGGCGGCGCGGGCCGCCTCGCGGGCACGGTGGTGACCGCCGACGGAACGCCGGTCAGGGACGCCGCCGTCACCCTCACCGACGTACGCGGCGAGGTCGTCGCCACCACCCGCAGCGGCCGCGAGGGCGGCTATGTCATCAGCGAGCTGGTCGCGGGCGAGTACACCCTGGCGGCCAGCGCCCCCGCCTTCCGGCCCGCCGCGCTGCCCGTCAGCGTGCAGGCCTCGCGCGAGACCCGGCAGGACGTGGAGCTCGCGGGCGGCGCGGTGCTGCGCGGCACCGTGCGGGCCGGTGGCGGRSGCSCYGKCSRGSACGCGCGCGTGACGCTGCTCGACGCCGCGGGCAACGTGGTGGACACCCTCACCACCGAGGCGGACGGCACGTTCCGCTTCGTCGACCTGTCGTCCGGCGAGTACACCGTCATCGCGGCCGGGTATCCGCCGGTCGCCACGGTCCTCCAGGTCGCGGGCGGCGGCCGCACCGAGCKGGACCTCCAGCTCGGCCACGAGGACTGACACGAGGGCTGGCACGAGGGCTGGCACGAGGACTGAGGGGGCCCGCGCCCGGTGCCGGAAGCACCGGGTCCGGGGGGCGTGCGCCGGAGGACCGGCGCCCCCCAGGCCAATTCCCCCATTGCCCCGCACGGCAACCTGCGCCGGTCGTACGGTGGTTGGTGGCGAGATGAGATCTTCGCGCCGCCGTGGAAGGAGCATGGCCATGGATCAGGGCACTCCGGATGAACCGGTGGCGCGCGGTGCCGTGGCCGGGCGCATACCGCTGGCCGTGGTCGTCGTCGACGCCGCCGGTCTCGTCTCGCACTGGAGCGTCGGCGCCCGCCGCCTCTTCGGCTGCGCCAAGGAGGAGGCCGTCGGCCGCCCCGTCGGCGATCTGCTGCCCGTGCACGGCGCGATGCCCGAGGACGACGAGCCCTACGGCGCGTACGACGGACTCGGCCCCGACCTGGAGACCTCCCTCGGCCGCCGCATCTCCTACCCGGCGGCGGGACGCGCGCGGCTGACGGGCGCGGGCGGGCAAGGCCGCCGCGTCGATGTGCTCTGGTGGGCGTATCCCCTGATCGGACCGGGTCCCGAGCGGCTCCTCGTACTGGCGGCCGACGCCGCGCGGCTGACCGGCCACGGACCGGTCCCCGAGGACGCCGGTGCGGTCCGCGGCGAGCAGGTCGAGCGCATCGCCCCCGGCTTCGCCCTGCACACCGACTTCCCCGGCGCCGACGAACTGGCGGGCCGGCTGCCCGAGATCCTGCCCAGCATGAGTGTCGCCGAGAGCTCCCGCATCGTCTCCCAGATCCTCGAACTGGGCTATCCGGTCCTGGAGTTCAGCCAGCACGACAGAGTGCCCGTCACCCCCGACTGGGGCGTGGCGCGGCGCACCGAGCGCAAGACCCGCAGGGAGCGCGCCGAGCGGGACGCCGCGCGCGGCCTGCCCGCCGACGGAGCGGACGACGACGAGGGCGAGGACCTCGAGTACGCGGCGGTGCGCGAGCGCCTGGAGTTCCTCAACGAGGTCAGCGGTCGCATCGGGTCCTCGCTCGATCTGTCGCGCACGATCGTCGAGGTCAGCAAGGCGGTCGTGCCGCGCTTCACGGATGTCGCGGGCACCTATCTGCGCGAGCAGGTCGTCGCGGGCGAGGGCTTTCCCGAGGGCCCGCCGGACGAGACCACCCTGTGGCACCGGGTCGCCGTGGAGCACACCGACGAGCCGGGGCGCTGGGACGACGTCGTGCCGGTCGGCGAGTCCATGCCCTTCCCCTCGCACACGCCGTTCTTCCAGTGCATGACCTCAGGCGATCCGGTGCTCGTCCCCCGTATCACCGAGGAGATGGGCAACGCCATCGCCTCGCAGTTCGAGAAGCGCGACATCCGCCCGCTGATCAACCACCGCTCGATGCTCGTCGTGCCGCTCAAGGCACGCAACGTGGTGCTCGGCTTCATGATCCTGCTCCGCCACCGCGAGCGGCCCGTCTTCAACGACATGGACCGCGTCACCGGCGCCGAACTGGCGGCCCGCGCGGGCCTCGTGCTCGACAACGCCCGGATGTACACCTACCAGGAGAGCGTCGCCGACACCCTCCAGGACAGCATGCTGCCGCACATCCAGCCGCGGATGTCCGGCTGCGACATCGCCACCCGCTATCTGCCGGGCACGCTCCTCGGCCGGGTCGGCGGCGACTGGTTCGACTCCGTGAAGCTGCCCGGCTCGCGGACCGCCCTCGTCGTCGGCGATGTCATGGGCCACGGCCTCAACTCGGCGGCGATGATGGGCCAGTTGCGCACGGCCGTCCAGACGATGGCCGCCCTCGACCTGCCGCCCGAGCAGCTCCTGCGCAACCTCGACGACCTCGCCCAGCGCCTCGGCGAGCACTATCTGGCGACCTGTCTGTACGCGGTCTACGACCCGATCGCGGGCGAGCTGCTCCTCGCCAACGCCGGGCACATCCCGCCCGTCGTGGTCCGCGCGGAGGACGGCCGCAGCGAGCTCCTCGACCTGCCCACCGGGGCGCCCATCGGCGTCGGCGGCGTCCCCTTCGAGTCGGTGCGGATACGGGTGGCCCCGGGCGACCGGCTGCTGATGTGCACCGACGGCCTCGTGGAGGTGCGCGGCGAGGACATCGGCGTCGGCCTCGCCACGCTCACCGAGTCCGCGGCGCACCCGGCCGCCTCCATGGACGACGCCTGCGACACGATCATCCGTGCCCTCAACACCCGGGGTGGCCGCAAGGACGACGTGGCGCTCCTGATGGCCCGGCTCAACGGCGTCGCGCCCGAGGACGTCGCGCACTGGCGGTTCGCCCTCGACCCCAGCGAGGTCGGCCGGGCCCGTGAACTGGTGCGCCATCGGCTCGCGTCCTGGTCGCTCCAGGCCCTCGCGGACAGCGCCGAGCTGCTGGTCAGCGAGTTGATCACCAATGTCGTACGGCACTCGCGCAGCAGCCGTGTCGACCTGCGCCTGGTGCGTGCGGGTGCGCTGCTCGTCGAGGTCGAGGACGACGACCACACGCTTCCCACGCTGCTCAGCGCGGGCCCGACGGACGAGTCGGGGCGTGGTCTGCGCGTCATCAGCGCGCTCGCCCGGGAGTGGGGCACGAGCCGTACCGACGCGGGCAAGACGGTCTGGTTCGAGCTGGCGCTGCCCGCGCGGTAGCTGCCCGGTGGTACGGGTAGTGAACCATCGCGCGGGCGCCTTGTGGGTGCGCCCCCGGGGCGGTAGACCGATCTGACCGCCCGTTACGGCGGCATCGCGGCGCGCACCGGGGAGGCACGCATGAGCGTCACACGTCGGTACAGGGAGGCCTGGGAGGCGTTCTGGCGGGCGGCACCCGTCGAGCGGGGCGCCGTCTTCTGGGACGCCGAGCCCGCCCTCACCGCGGCACTGCATCTGGCCCTGTTCGAACCGCACCTGGTGGCCGAGGAGCTGCCCCTCGTCGACCTGGGCTGCGGCAACGGCACCCAGAGCCGCTTCCTCGCGGGCACCTTCCCGCGCGTCGTTGGCCTCGACCTGTCCGCCGCCGCGATCGACCGCGCCCGGCGCGCCGACCCGGCGGGGGACGTGGAGTTCCGGCAGTTCGACGCCGTGCAGGAGGGGGCGGCCGGGCTGCTCCACGCGGAGCTGGGAGACGCGAACCTCTACATGCGCGGCGTGCTCCACCAGTGCGAGCCCGCCGCCCGGCAGCCCCTGGCCGACGCCATCGCGACGCTGACCGGTGAGCGCGGCAGGGCCTTCGTCGTCGAGCCGTCCGAGGCGGCCAGACCCGTACTCCTCGCCCTGGCCGGGGGCCCCGGCGGGCCGCCGCCGAAGCTCGCCCCCGTCTTCGCGCACGGCCTCACGCCYGCCGACGTCGTGGACGACGCCGTGCCCCGGCACTTCGCCGCGGCCGGTCTCACCGTGCTGGCCTCCGGTGAACTCCCGCTCTTCACCACGGAGTCCGCGCCCGACGGCTCCCGCGTCGAACTGCCCTCACGGTGGTTCGCGGTGGGCCGGACCGCGAACTGACGACCGCAGAAGCCTACTTGGGCATTTTTCGTCAGGACCGTTGACGAACTCGGCTCGTCCTCCTAGCTTCATCGCGTCGTACTTCGTACGTCATATATGAGACGCGATATCTGAGACGCCATATCCGCGACGTGCTGACTGAGACGCGATGACTGAGATCAGAGGCTGCCCATGACGTCCGTCCCGACTCCGGCCCCGGCGGTCGCCGCGCCGGTCCCGGTGCCGATCCCCTCGCGCACGCAAGTCGTGCTCGAATCGGTCAGGCACCGCATCCTGAGCGGCGAGTTGCGCCCGGGGCAGCCACTGGTCGAGACGGAGCTCGCCCGTGAGTACGGCGTCTCCAAGACACCCGTGCGCGAGGCCCTGAAGACCCTGGCGGGCACCGGCCTCGTCGAGATGAGCCAGTACAAGGGCGGCGCGGTCCGCACCGTCGACGCGGCCATGGCCCGTGAGGTCTACGACGTACGGCTGCTCCTCGAACCGGAGGCGCTGCGCCGCACCGTGCTGCGCGGCGCCCCGCTCCGGGCGGCGCGCGAGGCGCTGGTGCGGGCCGACGCGGCCGACGACGCCGCCGTACGCGCCCTCGCCAACCGGGAGTTCCACCGCGCCCTCTACACCGACTGCGGCAATCCGCTGCTTGGGCGGCTCCTGGACGGCGTACGGGACCAGGCCGCGCTCGTCTCCGCCGTGGCCTGGGCCGCCGACCCCTCATGGGACCGCGAGGCCGCCGAGCACGCGGAGATCCTGCGGCTCGCCCTGGCCGGGGACGCGGACGGGGCGGCGCGGGCCCTGCACCGGCACATCGAGTCGTTCGTACGGCGCGCCTTCCCCGGCGAGGGGGATGCGGAGTGAGCTTCGGGACCCAGCGCGCCGCGCTCGCCGACGTCGTCGCCATCCCGGTGACGCCGTTCACCGAGGACGGCGGCATCGACCGCGCCGCCCACCGCGCGATCCTGCGCCGACTGCTGGACGCCGGGGTGCGCACCCTGACCCCGAACGGCAACACCGGGGAGTTCTACGCCCTCTCGCCCGCGGAGCGCCGCGAGGTCGTGGAGCTGACGCACGCCGAGACCGCAGGACGCGCGGTCCTGCTCGCCGGAGTGGGCCACGACGTGCCGACCGCCGTCGCCGCCGCCCGGCACGCCGAGGAGCACGGGGCGAGCATGGTGATGGTCCATCAGCCCGTGCACCCCTACGTGTCGGACGCGGGCTGGGTCGCCTACCACCGGGCGATCGCCGAGGCCGTGCCCGAACTCGGCGTCGTCCCGTATCTGCGCGATCCGGGCCTGCCGGGGGCGTGCCTGGCCGAACTGGCCGACGCCTGCCCCAACGTCATCGGCGTCAAGTACGCCGTGCCGGACGCCGTGCGCTTCGCCGGGTTCGCGCGTGACGCCGGGCTCGACCGCTTCGTCTGGGTCGCGGGGCTCGCGGAGCCGTACGCCCCCTCGTACTTCTCGGCGGGCGCCACCGGCTTCACCTCCGGCCTGGTGAACGTCGCGCCTGAGCTCTCGCTGCGCATGATCGAGGCGCTGCGGTCCGGTGACCATCCCCTGGCCATGACGGTGTGGGAGCGGATCCGCCGCTTCGAGGAGCTGCGGGCCGCCGACGGCTCCGCGCACAACGTGACCGTCGTCAAGGAGGCCCTCGCCGCGCTGGGGCTCTGCCGCCGCGACGTACGGGCGCCCAGCAGCCTCCTGCCGGAGCCGGAGCGCGCCGAGATGGCCGCCCTCGTGCGGGGGTGGTCCGGGTGAGAGGGGACGGAGCCGAGGCC
>NZ_JASKYR010000514.1:0-5972 GCF_041028215.1 Streptomyces flavofungini | reverse complement strand
CCACCCGTCCCTGAACCCCCGGCCGACGCGGTCTTGCCGCCACCCGACGGAGCCTCAAGAGAACCCAACGCCTCCAGCACGTCCTGGACACGGGAGATCTCCGCGTTGATGTCGTCGCGGCGCCGCACCAGGATCTCCAGCTCGTGCTTGCCCTCCTCGACCATGCGGGTGGCCTCGGCCTCGGCCGCCGCCTTGATCTGCTCGGCCTCCTTGACCAGCGAGGCCTTCTTCGTCTCGGCCTCCTTCAGGAGCCCCTCGGCCTTCTTCACGGCGGCGATACGGACCCTGCCCGCCTCGGAGTTGGCGTCCGAGACCATCTCCTTGGCCTTCGCCTCGGCCTCGGCGAGCTGCTCCTCCGCGGCCTTCACCAGCGCGTCGCAGCGCTCGCCCGCGGTCTTCATCGCCTCGGCCGACTCGCGGCGCGCACGCTCGTGCAGCTCCTCGATCTCCGCGGTGAGCCGGTCGCGCTGCTCCTCGGACCGCTCCCTTATGGCGGTCGCGTCGCGCCGGGCGCCGACGAGCAGCTCGTCCGCGTCCGTGCGCGCCTTCTCCACCCGGGAGTTGCCCTCGACGGTCGCCTCCGCGACCAGGCGGTCGGCCTCCTTGCGGGCCGCGCCGACCATCGTGTCGGCCTGCGCCTCGGCGTCGGTGGTCGCCTTGAGCGCCTTCTCCTGGGCGTCCGTCGTCAGCTTCTCCGCCTCGGCTGCGGCCTCCGTGATGAGCGTGTCGACCTGCTCGGCGGCCTCCTGACGGCGCTTGTTGGCCTCCTTGCGCGCCTCGTCGAGCATGCGCTCGGCCTCCTCGCGCGCCTCGGACGTGAGCCGCTCGGCCTCCCGCGCGCCGTCCGCCTTGACGCGCTCGGAGTCGCTGCGGATCCGCTCGGCGTGCTGCTGCGCGGAGTTCACCGTCTCCGAGGCCTCTGCGCGCAGCCGCTCGGCGTCGCCCGTCGCGTCCGAGATCAGCTTCTCGGCCTTGGCGACGGACTCCGCACGCACCCGCTCGGCCTCGGCGGCCGTCTCGGCCGTCAGCCGCTCCGCGTCGGACGCGGCCTCCGCGCGGACGCGCTCGGCCTCCGTGGTGGACTCCACCCGCAGCCGCTCGGCCTCGGCGGTGGACTCGGTGCGCAGCCGCTCGGCCTGCTCGGTGGCCTCGGCGCGGACGCGGTCGGCCTCCGCGATCGTCTCGTTCTGCAGCCGCTCGGCCTCGCCGCGCGCCTCGCCGATCAGGGTGTCGGCCTGGGCCGCGGCGTCGCCGCGGATGCGGTTGGCGTCCTCGCGGGCGTCGGCACGCGTGCGTGCCGCGTCCTGCTCGGCCGTCGCCTTGGTGTCCGAGGCCTCCGTGCGCACCCGCTGCACGTACTCCGAGGCGTCCGAACGCAGCCGCTCGGACTCCGCGATCGCCTCGGCGACCGTGCGCTCGGCGAGCTCCTTGGCGGCTTCCGACGCCTCGGCGGCCTCGCGCCGCGTGCGGTTGGCGTCCTCGGTGGCGCGCTCCCGCTCGGCGTAGGCGTCGGAACGGACCCGGTCGGCCTCCTCCTGCGCCTCGGTCCTTGTGCGCTCCGCTGCGTGCTCGGCGGCCGAGCGCAGGCCCGCCACCTCTTCCTGCGCCGCCTCGTGCAGACCCGCGACGGAGTCCCGTACGGACTGGGCGGTCTGCTCGGCGGCCGAGACGAGCTCGGTCGCCCTGCGGTCGGCCTCCTCCACCAGACGCACGGCCTCGGCCTGCGCCTCCTCGACCCGCTTGCGCGCCGAGGCGAGGAGCTCCTCGCTCTGCTCGCGCGCCCGCTCGCGCTCCTGGTCGGCCTCCGCGCGCGCGGAACCCAGCGTCTCCTCTGCCTCGCGGCGGCGGCGCGCGGCCTCCTCCTGGGCGGCGGACAGCGCCTCGGCGGCCTCCGCGCCCACCCGCTCGGCGGCCGCTGCGGCCTCCGCGCGCACCCGGTCGGCGGACTCCTGCGCCTCGGTCTTGAGCCGCTCGGCCTCGGCGGCGGCCTCCGAACGCAGCCGGACGGCGAGCGCCTCACCCTCCGCGCGGGTCTGTGAGGCGTCCGCGGCGGCCTCGGTGCGCAGCCGCTCCGCCTCGGTCTCGGCCTGCGCCTGGAGCGTACGGACGCGCTCGGCGGACTCCGAACGCAGCCGGTCGGTCTCGTCCGTGGCCTCCTTGCGCATGCGCTCGGCCTGCTCACGGGCGTCGGTAAGGGCCTGCTCGGCCGCGGTGAGGCGCTCCTCGGCCTCCGTGTGCAGCCGGGTCAGCTCCTCGGCCGCCTCGGCCTGCCGGGCCGCTATGGCCCGCTCGGTCTCCTCGCGCAGCGCCCCGGCGGCCGTCTCGGCCTCGGACCTCATGGCCTCGGCCTGCTCGGCGGCCTCCTCACGGTGCCGCTCGGCCTCCGCGCGGGTGCGCTCCAGGGTCTCCTCGGCCTGCTTGCGCAGGGTCGTGGCGCGCTCGATGGCCTCGGTGCGGACCCGCTCGCTCTCTGCGGCCGCCGCCGTCCGCAGCTCCTCGGCGTCGGCCTTCGCCTTGGCGAGCAGTTCCTCGGCGGACTTGGCCGCCTCCTCGATCTCCTTGACCGCCTCGCGCCGCGCCTCGCCCCGGATGCGCTCGCCCTCGGAGACCGCGTCCGCGCGGAGCTGCTCGGCCTCGCCGCGCAGCCTGCGCGCCTCCTCCTGGAGCTCGACGGTCTTGGCGCGGTACTCCTTGGTGTCGTCCTTCGCCGCGCCCTTGAGCTCCTCGGCGATGTCGTGCGCCTCGGCCCGCAGCCGGTCCGCCTCGGTCTCCGCCTCCGTGCGGATGCGCTCGGCCTCCTCGGTGGCGGCCTTCGTCGTCTCCTTGGCGTTCTTCGAGGCCTTGTCCAGGACCTCCTCGGCGGTCCGCGCCGCCTTCGCGAGCTGGCCCGCGGTCTCCTCGGCGGTGATCGTGCGCGCCTTCTCGGCGGCGTCCGCGGTCAGCTTCTCGGCCTCCGCGCGGGCGTCGGCGATGAGCTGCTCGGCCTCCGAGCGCGCGGCCTCGGTCTCCTTGGTGGCCTCGCTGACCAGGCGGGCGACCTGCTCCTTGGCCGTACGTGTGCGCTGCTCGCCGGCGCTCTCGGCCGCCGCGATCTGCTTGGCCGCGGCGTCCTTGGCCTCGGCGATGACCTTCTCGGCCTCGGCCCGCGCCTCGCGCAGCGCCGCGTCGGCCTCGGCCACGCGCTGCTCGGCGGCCCGGGTCGCCTCGGTGGCCCTGCGGCGGGCCTGCTCGGCCTCCTCGGCGGTGGTCGAGCGGAGCTGCTCGGCGTGGTCGGTGGCCTCCTGGGCCTGGGTGGAGGCCGCGTTCAGGAGGCGCTCGGCGTCCGTGCGCGCCCTGCGCAGGAGCGCCTCGGCCTCGGCGCGCGCGGCCTCGGCGTCGCTCGCGAGACGCCGACGGGCCTGCTCGGCGACGCGCTCGGCCTCGGCGCGGGCGGCGGACAGGGCCTGGTCGGCCTCGGCGCGCGACTCGTCCAGGAGGCGGCGGGCCTGCTGCTCGGTGCGGGCGCGGAGCTGCTCGGCCCACGCCACGTTCTCGTTGACGTGCGACTCGACGGTCCGGCGGCGCTCTGCGAGCTCCTGGTCGAGCTGCTGACGGCGCGACACGGCCTCGGAGTGCAGCTCCGACTGGAGCCTGGCCTGCTGCTCGGCGTGCTCCTGGAGGATGCGCTGCGTCTGCGCGCGGGCGTCCCTGAGCTCACGCTCGGCGTCGGCGCGCATCTGGTCGGCCTGGACCTGGGCGTTGCGGAGCATCTGCTCGGCCTGATAGCCGATGTCCGCGCTGTCGTAGGCAGGGCGGGACGCGAGGTTGCGGCGCGCCTCGTGCAGCTTGGCGCGCAACACCTCGACCTGGTAGCCGAGGTCCTCGGCGTGCTGGACGGCCTTCTCCCGCTCGGTCTTCAGCCGGTCCATCTCGGCCTCGAACCGCGAAAGACTGTCGGTCTCAGCCCGCGAGTTCTCTTGGCGTTCGTAGCCCCGCACTGCGCGGTCCCATCCGTCCCCTGGTCGAAGTCTCCAACGAGCCTCGTCCATCCGCCGGACGAGGCCCCCGGGGGAATGGTGTCAGATCAACGGCGGAGCATGGGTTGCTGCCCCGACGCTCGTCCCCCGAAACCCGGACCCCGGCACGTGGCCGCCCAGCCTTCGGACGGCCTGCCGCCCCGACTTCGGACGGCCAGGCGCTAACCCTACCGGCCCGGATATACGGAGGTCAGTGCTCCTGGGACTCGGAGGGTGCCGAAGTGACGAGTTCGGTGAGGACGCCGTGGCAGTCCTTGGGGTGCAGGAAGGTGATGCGCGACCCCATCGAGCCGGTCCGCGGCTCGTCGTAGAGGACCCGCACGCCCTTGTCCCTGACGGCCGCGGCGTCGCCGTCCACGTCCGCGGTGCCGAAGGCGATGTGGTGCACACCCTCGCCGTTCTTGGCCAGCCACTTGCCGACCGCGGAGTCGTCGCGGGTCGGTTCGAGGAGCTGCAGGTACGAGGCACCCCCGTCACTGGTCTCATTGATCTTGAGCATGGCCTCGCGCACGCCCTGCTCCTCGTTGATCTCGGTGTGGAAGACGGTGAACCCGTACGTCTCCCGGTAGAACTCGACGGTCCTGTCGAGGTCGAAACAGGCGATCCCGATGTGGTCGATTCGCGTCAGCATGTTTCAAGTGCAGCGCCTCGCACGGTGATTACGCAACGTGCGCGCGATCACACTCGTCGGCCGGTGACGGGCGGGGTACCGCTCAGTACATTCAGATAAACCCTCGTTAACTTCTCCTCCCAAGGGGCCGTGGCACATGTCTGGAACGACCGGTACCACCTCAGTGATCGTCGCGGGCGCGCGCACGCCCATGGGCCGCCTGCTCGGCTCCCTGAAGTCCTTCTCCGGCGCCGATCTGGGCGGCTTCGCGATCAAGGCCGCGCTCGACCGCGCCGGCATCGGCGGCGACCAGGTCCAGTACGTGATCATGGGGCAGGTGCTGACGGCCGGGGCCGGGCAGATCCCGGCGCGCCAGGCCGCCGTCAAGGCGGGCATCCCCATGAACGTCCCGGCACTCACCGTCAACAAGGTGTGCCTCTCCGGCCTCGACGCCATCGCCCTCGCCGACCAGCTGATTCGCGCGGGCGAATTCGACGTCGTCGTCGCCGGCGGCCAGGAGTCGATGACCAACGCCCCGCACCTGCTGCCCAAGTCCCGCGAGGGCTACAAGTACGGCGCCGTCGAGATGCTCGACTCCATGGCGTACGACGGCCTGACCGACTCCTTCGACGGCGTCGCGATGGGCGAGTCGACCGAGAAGCACAACACGCGCCTCGGCATCGCCCGCCCCGAGCAGGACGAGGTGGCCGCCCGCTCGCACCAGCGCGCCGCCGCCGCCCAGAAGAACGGCCTGTTCGAGGCCGAGATCACACCCGTGGAGATCCCGCAGCGCAAGGGCGACCCGGTGCTCTTCGCCCAGGACGAGGGCATCCGCGGCGAGACCACCGTCGAGACCCTCGGCAAGCTGCGCCCCGCCTTCGCCAAGGACGGCACGATCACCGCGGGCACCTCCTCGCAGATCTCCGACGGCGCCGCCGCCGTGGTCGTCATGTCCAAGGCCAAGGCCGAGGAGCTCGGGCTCGACTGGATCGCGGAGATCGGCGCCCACGGCAATGTGGCGGGCCCGGACAGCTCACTCCAGTCGCAGCCGTCCAACGCCATCAAGCACGCCCTCGAGAAGGAGGGCCTCGCCGTCGGGGACCTGGACCTCATCGAGATCAACGAAGCCTTCGCCGCGGTCGCCGTGCAGTCAATGAAGGACCTCGGAGTGTCCTCGGAAAAGGTGAACGTCAACGGTGGTGCCATCGCCCTGGGTCACCCGATCGGGATGTCCGGCGCGCGTGTCGTCCTGCACCTCGCCCTGGAGCTGAAGCGGCGCGGCGGCGGTGTCGGCGCGGCGGCTCTGTGCGGCGGCGGTGGCCAGGGCGACGCCCTGATCATCAAGG
>NZ_JASKYR010000513.1:0-5739 GCF_041028215.1 Streptomyces flavofungini | reverse complement strand
GAGGGGGAGGGCCGCAGGGGGCACGGGAAAGGGCCTGCGCCGCTATTCAAAGTTGACTAGACTGCGGCGCATGCCCGAGAAAACGATCCCGCTCCTGCCCTGCCGGACCATCCAGCCGGTGGTCGACTTCTACACCGCCCTCGGCTTCGAGACGACGTACCTCCAGAAGAGCCCCTACGCCTACGCCGTCGTCGAACGCGGCACGATAGAGCTCCAGTTCTACGGCATGAAGCAGTACGAACCCACGGAGTCCCACTCCGGCTGCTACGTCCTGACCGACGACGTGGCGAGCCTGCACACCGCCTTCCGCGCCGGACTCAAGGCGGCGTACGGCAGAATCCCCTCCCGCGGCCTGCCCCGCATCGGCCCCCTCAAGGACATGTCGTACGGCGTGCGGCAGTTCCTGATGACCGACCCCGGCGGCAACAGCATCCGCGTCGGGCAGCCGATCAGCGACGACCCCTCCCTGCGCCCCGTACCGAAGGAGCCCTTCGCGCGGGCGCTGCACCTGGCCGACCTCTACGTCGACTCCAAGGAGGACCTGCCGGGCGCCGCGAAGATCATCGACCGGGCCCTTGAGCGCACGGACCAGCGGCCGACCCCGGAGCAGGAACTGCGCCTGCTCGTCCTGCGCGGCGACGTGGCCCAGCGCGTCGGCGACCTGAAGACGGCCGAAGAAGTGCTGGCCAGGGCCGCCGCGCTGGTGCTCACGGCCGCCGAGAGGGAGGCGGCGGCCGACGCTCTCGCACGCCTCGCCGAGCTGACGGCGTAGCCGGGCGGAAGCCCTGGCGAGGGGACCGTCAGGGGTATCGCCAGGGGCCCGTCAGGAGGATCGCCAGGGACCCGTCAACAACTTCACCCGGGACCCGTCGACGAGATCGTCAAGGACCCGTCAAGAGGATCGTCAGAGACCCGTCAAGAGGTCCGCCGACGTCGTATGGACGGCGTCAACGGCGGCCGGACACGGCTTGAACAACGGTTTCCTTCAACCGTCAGACCAAGCAGTTCATCCGTCCACTTCTTTCGGGAGCCCACGATGGCCGACCTGGCCTTCGTCGTCACCACACTCGCGGTCTTCGCGCTGGTGGCACTCGTCGCCAAGGGGGTGACGAAGCTGTGACCACCGAGAACATCGTCGGTCTCGTCGTCGCCTTCGCCCTCCTCGGCTACCTCGTCCTCGCCCTCCTCTTCCCGGAGAGGTTCTGAGTACGGCATGAGCCCAGTCCTCGCCGGGGTGCTCCAACTGCTCGCCCTCATGGCGGCACTCGCCCTCGTACACCGCCCGCTCGGCGACCACATGTCCCGCGTCTACGGCTCGAAGAAGCACCTCCGCGCCGAGAAGTGGATCTACAAGACCATCGGCGCCGACCCGGACACGGAGATGCGCTGGCCCGCCTACCTGCGCGGCGTCCTCGCCTTCTCCGTGGCCGGGGTCCTCTTTCTCTATCTGCTCCAGCGGCTCCAGGGCTCGCTCCCGGGCTCGCTGGGCTTCCGGTCCATCGACCCCGACCAGGCCTTCAACACCGCGGTCTCATTCGTGGCCAACACCAACTGGCAGTCCTACTCGGGCGAGCAGGCCATGGGCCACGTCGTCCAGACGGGCGGCCTCGCCGTGCAGAACTTCGTCTCGGCGGCGGTGGGCATCGCCGTCGCCGTGGCGCTCGTACGCGGCTTCGCGCGCTCCCGCACCGGCGAGCTCGGCAACTTCTGGGCCGACCTGGTGCGCGGCGTCGTCCGCGTTCTGCTGCCCATCGCCGTGCTCGGCGCCCTCGTCCTGGTCGCCTGCGGCGCGATCCAGAACTTCGCGGGCATCCACGAGGTCGGCCAGTTCGGCGGCGGCTCGCGGCAGCAGAACGGCGGTGCGGTCGGCTCGCAGGAGGTCATCAAGCTCCTCGGCACCAACGGCGGCGGCTACTTCAACGCCAACTCCGCCCACCCCTTCGAGAACCCGACCCCCCTCTCCAACCTCTTCCAGGTCTTCCTGATCCTCGTCATCCCCTTCGCGCTGACCCGCACCTTCGGCCGGATGACCGGCTCCCTCCGGCAGGGCCACGCGATCCTCGCCACGATGGTCACCATCTGGGTGGGCTTCACGGCGCTGATGATGTGGACCGAGTTCCACCACGGCGGCCCGGCGTTCGACCTGGCGGGCGGGGCGATGGAGGGCAAGGAGACCCGGTTCGGGATCGGCGGCTCGTCGATCTTCGCGGTGGCCACCACGCTCACCTCCACCGGCGCGGTGAACTCCTTCCACTCCTCCTACACCGGCTTCGGCGGCGGCCTGGAGCTCCTCGGCATGCAGCTCGGCGAGATCGCCCCCGGCGGCACAGGATCCGGCCTGTACGGCATGCTCATCATGGCGGTCATCGCGGTGTTCATCGCGGGCCTGATGGTCGGCCGCACCCCGGAGTACCTGGGCAAGAAGATCGGCACCCGCGAGATCAAGCTCGCCGCCTGCTACATCCTGATCACCCCGGCACTCGTGCTCGGCCTCACCGCGATCTCGCTGGCCCTGCCGACGCCCAAGGAGTCGATGCTCAACTCCGGCGCCCACGGGTTCTCCGAGATCCTCTACGCCTTCACCTCCGGCGCCAACAACAACGGCTCCGCCTTCGGCGGCCTGAGCGCCGACACCGACTGGTTCAACACCACGATCGGCCTCGCGATGCTCCTCGGCCGCTTCCTGCCGATGGTCTTCGTGCTCGCGCTCGCCGGATCACTGGCGGAGCAGCGCCCCGTACCGGAGACGGCCGGCACCCTGCGCACAGAGAAGCCGCTGTTCACCGGCCTGCTGGTCGGCACGATCATGATCATCACCGGTCTCACCTACTTCCCCGCGCTCGCGCTGGGACCGCTCGCCGAGGGGCTCGCGTCATGAGCACGCACACCAAGAAGCACGAGGCGGTCGAGGCCGCACCCCACCGGCCCCGGCCGCAGACACCCGAGGCCCCCGCGACCACCGGCGCGGGCAGGGTCGGCGCCGGTCTCTTCGACCCGGCCCAGCTGCTCACGTCGCTGCCCGACGCGTTCCGCAAGCTGCACCCCCGGGTGATGGTGAAGTCCCCGGTCATGTTCGTGGTCCTGATCGGCTCGGTGGCCACCACCGTGCTCGCGGTCAAGGACCCGTCCGACTGGTTCGGCTGGGCGATCACCGCCTGGCTCTGGCTCACCACCCTCTTCGCCAACCTCGCCGAAGCCGTCGCCGAGGGCCGCGGCAAGGCGCAGGCCGACACCCTGCGCAAGGCCAAGACCGACACCGTGGCCCGCCGCCTGACCGGCGGCACCGAGGAGACGGTGCCCGGCACCGCCCTGTGCGTCGGCGACCGGGTCGTCTGCGAGGCGGGCGACATCATCCCCGGCGACGGGGACGTCGTCGAGGGCGTGGCGTCCGTCGACGAGTCGGCGATCACCGGCGAGTCCGCTCCGGTCATCCGCGAGTCCGGCGGCGACCGGTCGGCCGTCACGGGCGGTACCAAGGTGCTCTCCGACCGCGTGGTCATCGAGATCACGACGAAGCCGGGCGAGACCTTCATCGACCGCATGATCGGCCTGGTCGAGGGCGCGGCCCGGCAGAAGACGCCCAACGAGATCGCGCTCAACATCCTGCTCGCGTCCCTCACCGTCGTCTTCCTGCTCGCCGTCGTCACCCTCAAGCCCTTCGCCGTCTACGCCGGGGCCGACGAGCAGACCTCGCTGATCGTCCTGACCGCGCTGCTCGTCTGCCTCATCCCCACCACCATCGGCGCCCTGCTCTCCGCCATCGGCATCGCGGGCATGGACCGCCTGGTGCAACGCAACGTCCTCGCGATGTCGGGCCGGGCCGTCGAAGCCGCGGGCGACGTGTCCACGCTGCTGCTCGACAAGACCGGCACCATCACCCTCGGCAACCGCAGGGCCGCCGAGTTCGTGCCCGTACGCGGCACCACCGCGGCCGAGCTCGCCGACGCGGCCCAGCTCTCCTCGCTGGCCGACGAGACGCCGGAGGGCCGCTCCGTCGTCGTACTCGCCAAGGAGCGCTACGGGCTGCGCGAGCGCCACCAGGGTGAGCTGGCCGACGCCGTCTGGGTGCCCTTCACCGCGCAGACCCGGATGTCCGGCGTGGACGTCGGAGGCCGCAGGGTCCGCAAGGGCGCGACCGCCTCGGTCCTCGCCTGGGTCGAGGAGCGCGGGGGAGCGGTCGCCGGGGACGCCCGGGAGCTCACCGAGCGGATCTCCCGGGCGGGCGGCACCCCGCTGCTCGTCGCGGTGGAGGACGACGGGGGCGCCCGGGTCCTGGGCGCCGTCCACCTCAAGGACGTCGTCAAGGAGGGCATGCGCGAGCGCTTCGACGAACTGCGCCGCATGGGCATCAGAACCGTCATGATCACCGGTGACAACCCGCTGACCGCGAAGGCCATCGCCGAGGAGGCGGGCGTCGACGACTACCTCGCCGAGGCCACGCCCGAGGACAAGATGGCGCTGATCAAGCGCGAGCAGGCGGGCGGCAAGCTGGTCGCGATGACCGGCGACGGCACCAACGACGCCCCCGCGCTCGCCCAGGCGGACGTCGGCGTGGCCATGAACACCGGCACCTCGGCCGCCAAGGAGGCCGGGAACATGGTCGACCTGGACTCCGACCCCACCAAGCTCATCGAGATCGTGGAGATCGGCAAGCAGCTCCTGATCACCCGCGGAGCCCTGACCACCTTCTCCATCGCCAACGACGTCGCCAAGTACTTCGCGATCATCCCGGCGATGTTCGCGGTGGCCCACCCGAGCCTGGACAAGCTCAACATCATGGGCCTCGCCTCACCGGAGTCCGCGATCCTCTCGGCGGTGATCTTCAACGCCCTGATCATCGTCGCCCTCGTACCGCTCGCCCTGAAGGGCGTGCGCTACCGCCCGATGAGCGCCGACCGCATGCTCCGGCGCAACCTCGGCGTCTACGGCCTCGGCGGCCTCGTCGCCCCCTTCATCGGCATCAAGATCATCGACGTGCTCATCTCCCTCGTACCGGGCCTGGGCTGACCAGAAAGCGTGCTGAGTCACCATGAACAACTCCGTAGCGAACACGGCCCGGCTGCTCGGCGCGGGTGCCCGCGCCCTGCTCGTCCTCACCCTGCTCTGCGGCGTCCTCTACCCGCTCGCGGTCACCGGCGTCGCCCAGGCCCTCTTCCACGACCGGGCCAACGGCTCGGAGGTCACGAGCCAGGGCCGGTCCGTGGGCTCCTCGCTCCTCGGTCAGCGCTATGACCTGCCGCTGAAGAAGGGCCGGCAGACACCCGAGCCCGACCTCAGGTGGTTCCAGCCGCGCCCCTCCAACGGCCTCGGCGAGAACAGCGTCAACACCCAGTACGAGCTCCAGGTCTCCGGCGCCACGAACCTCGCGGGCGACAGCGGCGAGCTGATCAGGCAGGTGCGGGCCGCGGAGGCCGCCGTGATCGAGGACAACTCCACGCCGGGCCACCGGGTCAAGCCCTCCGAGGTGCCCGCCGACGCGGTCACCTCCTCCGGCTCGGGCCTCGACCCGCACATCTCCCCGGCCTACGCGGACCTCCAGACACGCCGCGTCGCGGCCAGGAACCGGCTGGCCCCCGCGGAGGTCGAGCGGCTCGTCGAGGAGCACACCGACGGCCGGACGCTCGGCTTCATCGGCGAGCCCAGGGTGAACGTCCTGGAGCTGAACACCGCCCTGAGGGAGCTGGTCGCCAGGGGCGGCGGGAGCTGACGGGCGGGGCGACGAGAGCTGCCGAGCGCGGC
>NZ_JASKYR010000512.1:0-6130 GCF_041028215.1 Streptomyces flavofungini | reverse complement strand
TATGTGCGCAGTTCSTCCGGGGCGGCACCCCCGCCGGAGGCGCCGGTGGCCGCCACGACGCCCGCCGCCGCCATCGCGAGGAACGCGACCGGCACCAGGAGCGCGTGCCGCCACCACGCGAGCAGCGCGAGGGCGGGGACCAGCAGCGCGAACGGACCCGCGATGACCGCCGCCACCAGGGTGAGCGCCACCGTGCCGAGGATCAGGCCCGGGGCGGGCGGTGCGGGCGGCGGGGCGTCCTGGTCGGTCTCGCGGCGCCAGAGGACGGCGAGCGCGATCAGCGCGAGGACCGCGACACCGGCCAGGATCAGCCCGATCTCATAGGTCGTCGACGGCTCGTAGGAGAGCTTCACCGTGCCGCCCTCGCCCTCGGGCACGAGCCAGCCCTGCTGCCAGCCGTCGAGCCGCAGCGAGGTGAGTTCCTTGCCGTTGAGGGTCGCCTTCCAGCCGTCGTTCACGTTCTCGTACGTGGTGAGGTACGAGGCCGCGCCCGCGCCGACCGTCAGCTCGCGGCGGTCGCCGAGCCAGTCCTTGACCTTCAGCTCGCGCGCGGCCTCGTCGACGGCGCCGGGCGTGCCCCGGGTCAGCGAGGCGTCCATGACGGCGAGCGGGCCCGCGTCACCGGTCTCGACGCTGTGCGCGCCCGCATCCAGCTCGACCGTGGTGTCCTTCTCGCCGAGGCGGCAGAGGCTGATCTCGATCGGCCGACGGCTGGTCAGGTCCTGGACGGTGCCCTTGGCGCTCGACTCGTACAGCTCGCCGTCGATCGACATGACCGGGCCCTGGCCGCAGGGGAGCGAGAAGCGCTCCGTCGGGTCGGGCTGCTTGGTGCGGTACTCGTCGAGCGCCGGGACATAGACCTCGGTGAGACCCACCGGGAGCTGGAGGCCCGCGTCCGCCACCGGGTTGTGGACCGTCAGCGGCGCCGTCTCCGTGATGGTGATGTCCATCCGGTCGGTGGTGATCGGCTCGAAGCGCGCGTTGCCGTTCTCGTCGACGCCCGCGGTCGCCGCGCCGTCCGGCGAGCTGATCTCGATCTTCTGCGGCCGGGTGGACAGGCCGCCCGCCGCGGGCAGCACGAGCTCGCCCACCGGCTTCTTGTCCGGCCACTTCAGGTGGATGACGGGCCGGTCCCCGTCGCCCGCGACCCAGGCCGTGGTCAGGTCGCCGTCGGTGAGGTTGCGCGGCGAGAGGCCGCTGCCGAGCTTCGCGGTGGAGTCGGCGGTCGCGATGATCTGCCGCTCCTGCTCGGGCGCCACCTTGTACAGCAGCTCGTCGAGTTCACGGCCCGGCACCGCCACCGCGCTCGCCTTCACCTCGTACTCACCGTCGGCGGTCGTGGTGAACCGGCGGTGCAGGCCCGACTCGGTGTCCACCTGCGCGAAGGCACCGGGGTCGGCGGAGCGGTGCAGGGAGTACGTGGTCGCCTTCGCGTCGGTGACCTTCTCCGCGTCCTGGGGGAGCTGGAGGAGACGGGTGACCCGGACCTCGGGGACCGAGATCTCGGAGAAGCCCGCGCCGGTCAGACCGGGGCGCGCCACCTGGCTGTCCACGATCGTGATCCTGATGAAGTCCGTCTCGCCCGCGGGCGCCCTGACGCGCTGCGGCGCGCCGTTGGTCTGGAGCGGGCTGGTGACGCTGCCGCGCTCGGTCTCCACGCGGACACGGGTGGGCGCCGCCCGCACGCCGTCCTGCGGCAGCGGGGTGACGCGGATGGAGGACGGCACGTCGACCTTCGCGTTGAACTCGGCCTCGATCCACTCGCCGTCGGCCGTACCGGCGTTGCCCGCCGCCCAGGCGGTGGCCGGATTCCCGTCGAAGGCGTTCACCGGGTCGTACTGCGGCAGGTGGAAGAGCCAGTTGCCGTAGCTGGAGGCCGTGACCGATCTGGCGCCGCGCAGCTCCGACGTCGTCTGGTGCTCGACGCCCTTGCCCGGCAGGATCTGGTGCGGCTTCTCGCCCGGGTTCTGGAGCGCTTCGGGCGCGTTCCGCTCGTCCTTGCCGTAGGTGTACGAGGTGTTGGAGCTGACCAGGCCGAAGCGGGTGTCGGCGCGGCGCAGCCCGTCGCCGACCGCCTGGAGGCCCGGCGTGCCGAGACCCGGGTGGTTGTCACCGGCCAGGACGGCGGGCCGGTCCCGCATCTGCGGGTCGGCGGAGAGCGGCAGCAGGGACTCCGGGCCGCCGCTGACCACCGCGGTGTTGGCGACCGGCTTCAGGCCCGCCTGTCCGGGGCGCTCGGCGCCGGTGCCCGGGGCGTAGATCTCGACGGCGCGCTGGCGCGGGTAGAGGCCCTCCACCTGGATGGGCGTGTCGTTGGCGATGATGCCGTCGGTGGTCTGCGGGCCGAAGCCCGTGACCCGGCGGAAACCGGACTCCTCCAGGGTGCGCTTGACCGTCGCGGTCGGCACGTTGCCCACCTGGTCGGGGTCGAGGTCGTTGCGTACGACGACGTAGTACAGACCGGCCCGGGTCACGAAGTCGCGCAGCCCCGGCACCTCGGCGCCGGTCAGCAGCGCCTGCTCGACGGCGTCCATCGCGCGCCGGTTGCCCGGCGTGCCGAACGGCACGTAGTCGCGCTGCGCCCAGCGCGAGTCGGCCAGCACGTCGAGGGGCTGGTCGATGGGGGAACCCCAGGTGTAGATGCCGTGCGCGGTCGCGGGGACCACCAGGGCACGCGAGTCGGGCGAGTACTTCTCCAGCCAGTCGGCCGTCGTCTGCCAGTAGGCGGGCAGCTTCTGGAACGAACCCGGCTGGAGGATCGAGCCGTTGACGTAGGGCAGCGCGAGGCCGGGCAGCACCAGAACCGCCGCGATCAGCGGCGCGTACCGCCTGCCCCGCACCGGGCGCGCGCCGCGCGCCTGCGAGGCCACGCCCACCAGGTGCGTCAGGCCGAGGACCAGGGCCAGGGCGAGGCCGGTCTGGAACTTGTAGATGTTGCGGAAGGGCACGAGCCCGCCGTCCAGCCAGGACTGGACGGTGCCGTGGAAGGGCGCGCCGAACGCGCCGCCGTACCCGGCGAGGGTGACGAGGGCGACCGAGAGGACGGTCAGGACCAGCCAGCGCCGCTCCGGCAGGTCGCGCCGCGCGAGACCCGCGAGGCCGACGGCGGCGGCGAGCGCCGAGCAGACGACGGCCGCGGCAGCGGTCGCCACCGTCCATCCCGCGGGCAGCCAGGCCTCGCCGAAGTGCAGGTAGGCCACCCAGTTCCCGGCGCCGCGCAGCGCCTCGGTCGCCGACATGGTGCCGGTGGTGGTGGCCGAGTCCTCGACGAACGGCAGGAAGTTCTCGCCGTGCAGGCCGAGCATCAGCAGCGGCACGATCCACCAGGCGGTGGCCAGGATGACGCCGGGCACCCACCAGGTGATCAGCTTCCGTTTGCGCGGGCCGTTCGGGCGGGAGAGCAGATACAGGCCCACGGGCAGCAGCGAGGCGAGCGTCGCCGCCGCGTTGACGCCGCCCATGAACGGGATGACCAGCGCCGAGCGGCAGGCGGCGAGGCGCGCGCTGATCCGCTCGTTCGTCAGCGGGAGCAGCACCCACGGCAGGAAGGCGCCGGGCAGCGCCGCCGCCGACGTGGAGCCGATGACCACGGTGAACGTCGGCCACAGCGCGTACACCACCGCGCCGAGCAGCCGGCTCGGACGGCTGCCGATGCCCAGCCGCTCGGCCAGCCGCAGCGCGCCCCAGAAGGCGACCGAGAGGATCAGCGAGAACCAGAGCCGCTCCGCGAGCCAGACCGGGAGCTGCACCAGCTTGGCGAGCCCGTAGAACGGCAGCATCGGCCAGACGTAACCGGCGTACTGGTCCTGGATGCCGCCGAAGCCGCCCCGGTCGTGCCAGAGCTGGCCGAGGTCGGAGAGGAACTGCCAGGGGTCGACGGCGACACCGAGCTTGGTGTCGAACGTCATCCGCCCCGGTTTCACCGCGAGGAGGAGCACGAACACCACGGCCCAGAACCCAAGGAGCCAGCGCCGCGAGCGCGGCCCCCGCGAGGGTTCAGGGGCAGCGGTCGTGGGTCTTGCGGCCGCCGGGGGTGGGGCCTGGACCGTGGTCATGGACACCGCCTGAGAATGAGAAGGAGATTCCAGGTCGCGACCTCGCGCACGCCCGGCACCCTGGTGACCGCCCCGGCCAGGAACGGCCAGTAGCGCGAGCGCGCCGACACCACCGCCACGTCGTCGCGGGCCCGCACCTGCCGCAGGGTCCTGCCGACGTGGTGTGCGAAGAGGTTCTCGCCGAGCTTGTGTTTCGCGGTTCTTCCGGTACGCCGTTCATAGCGGGCGCGGGCCCGTTCGGCGCCCAGGTAGTGCCAGGGCGCCCACTCGTGACCGCCCCAGGGGGAGAACCAGTTGGTGAAGGAGACATAGATGAGGCCGCCGGGCCTGGTGACCCTGACCATCTCGCTGAGGAACGTCTGCGGGTCGTCGACGTGCTCAAGGACGTTCGAGGAGAACGTCACGTCGGCGACGCCGTCCCGCAGCGGGAGCAGATAGCCGTCGGCGAGGACCGAGCCCTCGGGCGGCTTGGTCCCCGTCGCCGTCATCTCCGCGAGGTCCGGCTCGAAGAGATGGCACTGCGCGCCGCGCCGCCGGAACTCCTCGGTGAAGTAGCCGCCCCCGCCGCCGATGTCGACGACGACGCGGTCCTTCACGGGGCCGTACGCCTCGACCTGGTCGGCGGCGTCCCTGGCGAGGAGGGTGTAGCAGCGCTCGGGCTCCTGCTGCTCGCGCAGGAAGGCCCGGAAGAGCGTGGCGGAACGGCGCAGCGAGGGGTCTTTCACTCAAGGCCCCTTCGGAGACGAGGATTCCAGGTGGGCGGTGACGGCCTCGGCGGCCACCGCCTGGAACTGCCGGACGGTGTTGCCCCAGCGGAACCGCGTGGCCCGCTCGCCCGCGGCCTTGCCCAGGGCCCTGCGGCGCTCGGCGCTGAGGGCGAGGGTGCACCAGGCGGCGGCGAAGGAGCTCTCGCCCCGGGCGAGCAGCCCGGTCACGCCGTCCTCGACGGAGTCCCGCACCCCGGGGACGTCGAAGCCGACCGAGGGGGTCGAGCGGGTCGCCGCCTCGGTGATGACCAGGCCCCAGCCCTCCACGGCGGAGGGGTGCAGCAGCATCCAGGCCGCACAGAGCAGACGGTGCTTCTCCGCCTCGGAGACATGCCCCTTGAACTCCACACCCGGGCCCGCGAGCCGTTCGAGGCGCGCCCGTTCGGGGCCGTCGCCGACGATGACGAGCCGGCCGCCCGTGACGGGTCTGACGCGCTCCCACAGGCGCAGCAGGAGATCGATGCGCTTGTACTCCACGAGGCGGCCCATCGCGAGGAACAGCGGCTCGTCGGAGCGGGCGTGCAGCGGGCCCGGCTCCTCGACGCCGTTGTGCACGATGCGGATGCGCTCGCGCTCCACGCCGATCGCCCGCAGCGCGGTGGCCGTCGACGGCGAGACGGCGACCAGGAGGTTGCCGCGCTGCGCGCCGGTGAGCGCCCAGTGCTCAAGGCGCCTGCCGAGCCGGGCCGCGGGGGCCAGCGCGCCCTGGAAGCGCATGCCCCACAGGTCGGTGTGGACATGGTTGACCAGGCACAGGGTGGGCCCCCTGTGCCACAGCGGCGCCAGATACGGCATGCCGTTGCAGACCTCCACGAGGAGGTCGCAGTCGCCCACCTGCCGGGTGAACGCCGAGCGCGCCCGCAGGTAGTGGCCGAGGTCGCCGCCCGCGGAGACCACGCGGTAGTCGCGGTAGGCGGCGGGTCCGCCGCAGAGCAGCGTGACCTGGTGGCCGAGGTCGCTGAGCCCGTCGGCGAGCCGGTCGACGAGCAGTTCGGAGCCCCCCGCGGCCGGATTGCCGAGGTCGCGATGGGCGAGGAAGACGATCCGGCGCGGCTGTGGGGGAGGCGCCGGAAGCCGCTGCGTGTGCCGTGGGGAGGCCGCGCGCAGCGAGGACGGTACGTGCTGGGGCATGCGTGCTCCAACTCGTCTCAGGGTGCGGAACTGTGGGGGGTCCGGTCGGCGGAACGGTCCTGCTGGGTTCTGCGGGGTCCTGTACCCCCCCCCCCCCCCCCCCCCCCCCCCCCCCCCCCCCCCCCCCCCCCCCCCCCCCCCCCCCCCCCCCCCCCCCGGGGTGGAGCGGTGGTGCGG
>NZ_JASKYR010000511.1:0-6338 GCF_041028215.1 Streptomyces flavofungini | reverse complement strand
GTACGCGGGGGGCGCTCGCGAGGGCGCGCGCCGCTGTGAGTGCGCCTCTCGCGCTCCGTCCGGGAGCGGGCTCCGCCGCCCGGTGGTGACGGCCGTCGCTGTGCACCAGGATGCCGGGGGCGAACGGACGCAGGACAAGGCCGTCGAGCCCCGGGGTGCGGCGCAGCTCCGGGTACGAGGTGGTGAGCAGCTGTCCGATCCTGTCCAGCCGGAAGCCGTCGGTCTTCTCGGTCGCCATCCGGCCGCCCACGTGAGGGGCGGCCTCCAGGACGACGGTCGTTACTCCGGCACTGGTCAGCCGATGCGCGGCCGAGAGCCCCGCGGCCCCGGCCCCCACGATGACGACGTCCGCATGGTGCGCAGGCTTTGGCACGTGCCCCTCCCAGAGATCGCGCGGGCTGGTGGGGACCTGTTGCCCCCAACAGAGCTCTCGAACACGAGGGTTCGGATCGAGGGTAGGAGCGCCCCCACCCGGGGGCAGTCGCGCACGAACCGAGCACGGTCGCACAAAGGTCGCACGCCCCCGGCGGACGCGGCGCGGCCCACACCCGCCGTGCGCCGGGCCCCGCGAGCCCGGCCTGATCCAGACGAAAGGCCCTACGCCAGCGCCGCCCGCAGCGTCTCCTCGATGCCCGGGTACCTGAACGCGAAGCCCGACTCCAGCAGGCGGGCGGGCAGGACGCGCTGGCTGCCGAGCACGTCGCCCGCCATCTCGCCCAGCGCCAGGCGCAGCGCGGGCGCGGGCGCGGGAAAGAGCGTGGGGCGGCGCAGCACCCGGCCCATCGCCGCCGTGATCTCGCCGTTGGGGAGCGGACCGGGGGCGGTGAGGTTGACCGGGCCCGACAGGGCCTCGGTGTCCAGCAGGTGCCGCAGGGCGGCCACCGCGTCGTGCAGGGAGATGTAGCTCCAGTACTGCCGTCCGTCGCCGAGGCGCCCGCCGAGGCCCGCCTTGAAGAGCGGGAAGAGACGCGCCCAGGCGCCGCCCTCGCGGGCCACCACCAGGCCGTTGCGGGCGATGACGGTACGGATGCCCGCTTCCTGCGCGGCGGCGGTGGCCTCCTCCCACTCCACGCAGAGCGACGGCAGGAAGCCCGTGCCGGCGGGGGCGGTCTCGTCCACCGCACGCGTGCCGGTGTCCCCGTAGTAGCCGATCGCCCCGGCGTTGAGGAACACCCGGGGCGGCTCGTCGAGCGAGGCGGCCGCCGAGGCGAGCGCGGAGGTGCCGAGGACCCTGGAGTCGCGCAGCTCCCGCTTGTAGGCGTCCGTCCAGCGGTGGTCGCCGATCCCGGCGCCCGCGAGGTTGACGACCGCCGTGCAGCCCGCGAGCCCGGCGGTGTCGACGCGGCCGCCCGCCGGGTCCCAGCGCACCTCGTCGGCGCCTCGGGGCGCTCTGCGCACCAGCCGGACCACGTCGTGTCCGTCGGCCGTGAGGGAGCGGGTGAGCGCCGTGCCGATGAGCCCGGATGCGCCGGAGACGGCGACGCGGGACCGTGTGGTTTCCATGGCTCCCATCCTGTCCGAAAAGGCCGGAAGGAACCCGGTGGCGGCGGCGGTGGCGTCCGCCGGGGACGGTCGCGGGCGGCCGGGGGACGCCGGGCGGGGGCGCGGGGCCCGCAMCGTACAGTTGCGGCATGCCGGAGTTGCACATACGCACCGCACTGCTTGAGGACGACACCGCCCTCGCCCGCCTCGACCGCGCCGCCTGGTCTCCGCTGCACGCGGTCCTGCCCCGCCCCGAACCGCCCTACGAGCCCTTCTTCGACGACCGCTTCGGCCCCCACGACCACCTGGTGGCCGAGCTGGACGGGCGGCTCGTCGGCTATGTGAAACTCGGCTTCCCCACCCCGCTGCTCGCCAACGCCCATGTGCGCCAGATCCAGGGCTTCCTGGTCGCCGAGGAGGCGCGCGGGCAGGGCGTCGGCCGCCGGATGATGCGCGCGGTCCTGGCCGAGGCGCGCAGGCAGGGCGCCCTCCGCATCACCCTGCGGGTCCTCGGGCACAACACACCCGCCCGCGCGCTCTACGAGGCGGAGGGCTTCGTGATCGAGGGCGTGCTGCCCGGCGAGTTCCTGATCGACGGCGAGTACGTCGACGACGTCCTCATGGGCCGCTCGCTCTGATCCTCCGGGACTCCCGGCCGCTCCCGGCCTCCCGACGGACCGGCCCGGCGTGCGAGGTGCCCGTGCGCGTAGGAGCGTGAAGGTCCCCGCGCGCGTAGGAGCGTGAAGAAGATGATCAGGGCTGCGGCCAGACGGCGCGACGCGGAAGAGCGCGACTGGCTGCTGCGCGGGTCGCCGCCCCCGCCCTGGGTGCGGTGGCCGCCGCCGCTGCTCCTCACCGCGATCGTCGTCATCCAGATGCTCACGCCGGAGTCCCTCGACCTGAGCTTCCTGGTCGCCGCCGTCTCGCCGCTCGCCGCCCTCTCCTACGGGCCGACCGCCACCGCACTGCTCGGCGGCGGCGTCCTGCTCCTGCTCTCGCTGCCCGGCTTCGGCCTCGGGCACCCCGGCAACAGCGACGAGCTGACGATCACCTTCATCGCGCTGCTCAGCGTGCTCTTCGCCTGGGTCCGCAGCCGCCGCGAACGGCAGCTCGTGACGGTCAGCACGGTCGCCGAGGCGGCCCAGCTCGCGGTGCTGCCGCCGCTCCCCGACCGGGTCGGCCGGGTGCGCTGCGCGGGCCTGTACCAGGCGGCGCAGCGCGAGTCCCTGGTCGGCGGCGACTTCTTCGACGTACGCACCTCCGAGCACGGCGTACGCGCCCTGGTCGGCGATGTGCAGGGTCATGGGCTCGCGGCCGTCGGCACGGTCGCCTCGCTCCTCGGCGCCTTCCGCGAGGCGGTCCTCGACCAGCCCGACCTGGAGGGCGTCGCGGCCCGCCTGGACCGCAGGCTCATCGTCGACTCGGCGGACGAGGAGCACACCGAGCTGTTCGCCACGGCCGTGCTCCTGGAGTTCCCCGACGGTTCCGACGTCGTCCGCGTCGTGTCCTGCGGCCATCCCGCGCCGCTGCTCCTGCGCGGTCCGCAGGTCACCGAGCTGGCCGTGGCGTCGGGGGCGCCGCTCGGCCTCGGCATCGCGGGCGCGGACCCGCCGGAGCGGCTGACGGTGCCGCTCTTCCCCGGGGACCGGCTGCTCGCCCTCACCGACGGCGTCTGCGAGGCCAGGGATGCGTCCGGCGACTTCTACCCGATCCTCGAACGGCTCTCCGGCATGATCCGGGCCGACCCGGCGGCGATCGACGACCCGGCGGCCCTGACCGAGCAGATCTGGTCGGACGTACTGCACTACGCGGGTGCCGTACGGGACGACGTGACGATGATGGTGTTCGCCCCGGAGAATGTGGCACAAACTGCCACCTAGGCATAATGTGTCGGGCGTCGGGCTGCCCTGCCATCCTCCGGGCCGCCATCACCAAAGCCGGAGTGGAGCAACACCATGGAGACGACCGCCGCGCACGCCCTCAGCCGTTACGAGGGGCGCCGCGCCCTGGTGACCGGCGGCGGCTCCGGGATCGGGCAGGCCACTGTGCTGCGCATACTGGCCGAAGGCGGCCGGGTCGTCGCCGTGGACGTCAGCGAGGACGGCCTGAACGACACCCTCGCCAAGGCGGGCGCGGACGCGGAGCGGCTGACCACCGCCGTGGCCGACATCGCCGACGAGGCGTCCGTACGCGCGGGCGTCGCCGCCGCCGTGAGTGCGCTCGGCGGCCTCGACGTGCTGGTGAACGCGGCGGGCATCCTGCGCTCCTCGCACACCCACGAGACCACCCTCGACGCCTTCAACCAGGTCATCGCCGTCAACCTCACCGGCACCTTCCTGATGATCCGCGAGGCGATACCCGCGCTCCTCGAGGGCAACGGCCCCGCCGTCGTCAACTTCAGTTCCACCTCGGCGGCGTTCGCCCACCCGTACATGGCGGCGTACGCGGCGAGCAAGGGCGGCATCCAGTCCATGACGCACGCCCTGGCCAGTGAGTACGGCAAGCAGGGCATACGGTTCACCGCCGTGCAGCCCGGCTCCATCTCCTCGGGGATGACCGACGGCTCGGGCGCGAGCAGGCGCAGCACCGGCCCCGGGCTGCCCGCCGACGCCGACATGAGCCTCTTCGTGAAGCTGGCGCCCGCCCTGGGCCAGGGCTTCGCGGGCCCCGAGACGGTCGCGTCGGTCGTGGCCATGCTGGCCTCGGACGACGGCCGCTTCATCACGGGCACCGAGGTGCGCGTCGACGGCGGCACCCACTTCTGAGCGACCGCCGGGGACTGGCCCGCGCGCGGGCGGCTCAGTCGGCCATGAAGCGGGCCCACAGCTTGGGGAAGGACCGCGCCAGCACCGTGTCGTCCTCGAAGTCGATCGGGGTGCCGAGCGGCTCCGGCGGGGCGGGCGCGATGCCGAGGTCGGGGGCGACGACGCCGGTGAGCTGCTCGTATGCCTCGTCCGCGGCGTAGCCAAGATCCTCGCCGTCGCCGTCGAGCTCCTCGTCGAAGTCGTCGAGGAGGTCGGCCAGGGCATCGGGGTCGTGCACCGCGCCCTCGTACACCGTGCGGCCCTGGCCGATCAGCCAGCAGCGGAAGTAGTCGAAGGCGTCGTCGCTCGCGCCGCCGAGCAGGACCCAGGCGGCGCCCCACAGATCCCAGCGGTAGGCGCGGTTGTAGCGGGCCTCGAAGTGGCGGGCGAAGTCGAGCACGGCGTCCGGGTCGGCACCCACCAGACGCTCCACGAGCAGCTCGGCGTGGTCCTCGGGGTCGCCGCCCGCGGCCTCGCGCGTGCTGTCCACGATCTCCCAGAACTCCGTCTCGTCCATCACGCGTCCAGCATCGGTCCTGCGGGGAGCGGGCGCACGCGGAGTGCGCCGGAATGCGGCTGTCTCGTTATGCGTGCACATGCCCTTGGAAAAACCGACAGGAGATGTCGGCTTTTGGTGGAAGCGTCACAGGCATGGAAAGAACACAGCCTCTGACCGGAAAGATCGCCCTGGTAGCCGGTGCGACCCGCGGCGCCGGACGCGCCATGGCCGTCGAGCTCGGCCGCGCGGGAGCCACCGTGTACGTGACGGGCAGGACCACACGAAAGCACGTCAGCGAGATCGGGCGGGACACCGAGACCATCGAGGGCACCGCGGAGCTGGTGGACGCGGCGGGCGGCGAGGGCATCGCCGTACCGGCCGACCACCTCGATCCCGGCCAGGTCGAGGCGCTCGTGGAGCGGATCGACCGCGAGCGGGGCCGCCTGGACATCCTCGTCAACGACCTCTGGGGCGGCGACACCTTCGTCGAGTGGGACAAGAAGATGTGGGAGCACGACCTCGGCAAGGGGCTGCGGGTCCTGCGCCTCGGCGTCGAGTCCCACCTCGTCACCAGCCGGTACGCGCTGCCGCTGCTCATCAGGAACCGCGGCGGCCTGGTCGTCGAGGTCACCGACGGCACCGAGGAGTACAACCGGCGCTACCGCAAGCCCCTCTACTACGACCTCGCCAAGGCGGCCCCCTTGCGGATGGCGCGCGGCCTCGCTGAGGAACTCGCGGAGTACGGGTGCACGGCCGTCTGCGTGACGCCCGGCTGGCTGCGCTCCGAGGCCATGCTCGACACCTACTTCAAGGTGACCGAGGAGGACTGGCTCGCGGGGTGCGAGCAGAACCCGCACTTCGCGATCTCCGAGACACCGGCGTTCATCGGGCGCGCGCTCGCCGCGCTGGCCGCCGACCCGGACGTGGCGCGCTGGAACGGAGCCTCGCTCTCCAGCGGGGGGCTCGCCAAGGAGTACGGCTTCACGGACGTCGACGGTTCGGCGCCGGACGCGTGGCGGTACCTCATGGAGGTCGACCAGGAGAGCCCGACGGCGGACGTCACGGGCTATCGGTGAGCGGGCCGGTGTCCGTGGGCGGCCCGGTCGGCGCGTAGAGCCGCGCCGAGAGGGCGGCGGCCGCCGCGAAGCGGGCGCGCAGCGTGGCGGGCGCCAGGATCTCCGCGTGCGGGCCGAGCGCCATGAGCTGCGTGTACGCCACGTCCTCGTTCTCGACGGGCAGGGTGACCGTCACCCTGCCCGCCGCGTCCGGGGCACCCGCGGACTCCATCGCCTCGCGTGCGACCGCGCGGTCGGTGGCGTACGGGAGTTGCCGCACGCCGCTCTCGGTCAGCCGCACCACGACCTCGGAGCGCAGGATCGCCCGCGCGAACTCGGCCGCGCGCTCCTCCCAGAAGGCGGGCAGGTCGAACCGCTCGTCGCGGACGAAGCGTTCGGCGCCGGGGGTGATCTCGGTGAACCTGTCGATGCGGTAGACGCGGTGGGTGTCGTGGTCGGGGACGCGGGCGCACAGGTACCAGACGCCCGCCTTCAGGA
>NZ_JASKYR010000510.1:0-5247 GCF_041028215.1 Streptomyces flavofungini | reverse complement strand
GGGCAGGCCGGGGAGCGCGGCGCCCTCATCGGCCTCGCCACGGCCCTGCTGCTGACCGCGGGGGCCGGGGGTGTGGCCGCCGCGTCCGGCGACGACGGGCCCGCCCGGCCCGCCGGGCAGGCCGGGGAGCGCGAGGCCGCCGCGCTCACCGGCACGGCGAAGCTGTTCAGGAAGACCACCGAGGACGTCACGTTCACCTTCGACGCGCATCTGGCGGCCGAGCACCGCACCGACCCCTCGAAGGCGACCGGCACCTTCCGCTTCGTGCACCTCGACCGGCCGGGCGGCAAGGGCGGCTGGGCCGAGGGCCGCATCGACTGCCTGATGACCGGCGGCAAGGTCGCCACCGCGACCGGCATCATCACCGGCACCAACCTCAAGGAGATCAAGGGCGGCCGGGTCGGCTTCACCGTCCACGACACGGGCGGCCTGGACCGCGTCGGCTACAGCTGGGCGTCGGCGGGCGGCCCCGACAACACCAGAAAGCTGCCCAAGTGCGCCAGCTCGGCCCCGTTCGAGAAGGTGCGTAAGGGCACCGGCGACTTCGACGTGGTCCCGTGGAAGGTCCCGTACCCGACGGACTGACGGAGCCGAGGCGCGCCCCGCCCCTCGCCCGCCGCCGAAGGAGCTATGCGGGGGACCCCGAGGAGAAGCGGCGCATCAGGGGCGAGAGGACCAGTACCGACTTCGTCCGTTCCACGAACGGCTCGCCCGCGATCCGTTCGAGGACCCGCTCGAAGTGCCGCATGTCGGCCGCGAAGACCTGGACGATCGCGTCCGCGTCCCCGGTGACGGTGGACGCGGACGCGACTTCGGGGTACCGCTCAAGGCCCCGCTGGATCGCCTCCGGCGAGGTGTTGCGACGGCAGTAGATCTCGATGAAGCCCTCGGTCTCCCAGCCGAGGGCCGCCGGGTCCACCCGTACGGTGAACCCGGTGATGGCGCCCGTCGCCCGCAGCCGGTCCACGCGCCGCTTCACGGCGGGCGCGGAGAGACCGACCAGTTGGCCGATGTCGGCGTAGGAGCGGCGGGCGTCCTCGGCGAGGGCGTGCACGATGCGTTCGTCGAGATCGTTCAGTCGCACGGCGGGTGGATCACTTTTCTGCTGTGGCCAATCGGGAGCGGCGCATGCCGTACCCGAAGTAGAACACGAGCCCGACCGCCATCCAGACACCGAAGACGATCCACGTCACGGTGTCCAGGCTGAACATGTTGTACGCGCAGAAGCCGAAGCCGAGCACCGGGAAGAGCCAGCCGAGCGGCACCCGGAAGGTGCGGGGCATGTCCGGACGCGTCCTGCGCAGCACGATGACGGCGATGTTGACCAGGCCGAAGGCGAAGAGCGTGCCGATGCTGGTGGCGTCGACGAGCTTGCCGAGCGGGATGACCGAGGCGAGGGCGCCGCAGAACAGCGAGACGATGACGGTGTTCACGCGGGGCGTGCCGGTCTTCTTGCTGACCTTGCCGAAGACCTTGGGGACGAGGCCGTCGCGGGACATCGCGAAGAGCACCCGGGTCTGGCCGTACAGGACGGTGAGGACGACGGAGGCGATGGAGATCACGGCGCCCGCGGCGAGCAGCGTGCCGAAGAAGGTCTGGCCGCTGACGTCGTTCATGATCGCGGCGAGCGTGGCCTCGGAGCCCTCGAAGTCCTTCCAGTTCCAGGCGCCGACGGCGACGGCGGCGACCAGGACGTAGAGCGCGGTGACGATGATCAGCGAGAGCATGATCGCGCGCGGCAGGTCACGCTGCGGGTTCTTGGCCTCCTCACCGGCGGTGGAGGCGGCGTCGAAGCCGATGTAGGAGAAGAACAGGCTCGCTCCCGCGGCGCTGACCCCGGCCATGCCGAGCGGCATGAAGTCGGAGTAGTTGCCGGACTTGAAGCCCATGAAGCCGATGGAGCAGAAGAGCACGAGCGCGGCGATCTTCACGATGACCATGATCGTGTTGGCGCGCGCCGACTCCTTGGCGCCGCCGAGCAGGAAGACCATGGCGAGCAGTACGACCAGCAGGCCGGGCAGGTTGATGATGGCGCCGTCGACCTCGCCGGGCGCGGCGGAGAGCGCGTCAGGGATGGTGACGCCGATCGTGCCGTCGAGCAGTTCGTTGAGGTACTCGCCCCAGCCGACGGCCACGGCGGCGACGGACACGCCGTACTCCAGGACCAGGCACCAGCCGCAGACCCAGGCGATCAGTTCGCCCATCGTTGCGTACGCGTACGAGTACGAGGAGCCCGCGACCGGGATGGACCCGGCGAGTTCGGCGTAGGAGAGGGCCGAGAAGAGGGCGGTCAGTCCGGCGATCACGAAGGACAGGGTCACGGCGGGCCCGGCCTTGGGGACGCTCTCGCCGAGGACGACGAAGATACCGGTGCCGAGGGTGGCACCGATGCTGATCATGGTCAGCTGCCACATGCCGAGGGAGCGCCTCAGCGAGCCGCCCTCACCCTGTCCACCCTCCGCGACCAGGTTCTCCACCGGCTTGCAGCGCATCAAGCGGCCGCCGAGCCCGGTGGACACCCGAGGGCTCGGGGGGCCCTGAGGGTTCTGTGGGGGTGCGCCTTGGTCGAGCACGCGCTGGCTCCTTCATCGCTGCCAATCAGGGCGGCAGGGACCGGCGGCATCCGCGCTTGGAGACGGGGAACCACCGAGCAGGCGGTCCCCGCCACACACGTTCAGCGCCTGACTCTAAGGTCAGCGCCTTCCCGACCGTAATGCAGCAACCTTGCGCACCGCCAGTTGATCATTGCGCACTTCGGTCATATGCGTCTCTTCGTTGCGCGGTCCGTTTCGTCCGTTGCGTGCGGGAGCCCGGGGAAAGCGAAAAAGCCAGAACCCCGCGCCCCCGGAAGGGGACGCGGGGAACCGCGCGATCAGCCACGTCCGGCCCGCGGAGGGCGACGGCCCGAGCAGAACCGTTCCTCCGCAGCGGAGAGCTGCTAGCTCCAGCTAGCGTGCAGCGGCTTGCCCTCGGCGTAGCCGGCGGCGCTCTGGATGCCGACCGTGGCCCGCTCGGCGAACTCCGCGAGGGACCCGGCGCCCGCGTACGTGCAGGAGGAGCGGACGCCCGCGATGATCGAGTCGATCAGGTCCTCGACGCCGGGCCGGGCCGGGTCGAGGAACATGCGGGAGGTCGAGATGCCCTCCTCGAAGAGCGCCTTGCGGGCGCGGTCGTACGCCGACTCCTCGCTCGTGCGGTTCTTCACCGCGCGGGCGGAGGCCATGCCGAACGACTCCTTGTAGAGGCGGCCGTTGGCGTCCTGCTGGAGGTCGCCCGGGGACTCGTAGGTCCCGGCGAACCAGGAGCCGACCATGACGTTCGACGCACCGGCGGCCAGCGCCATGGCGACGTCGCGCGGGTGGCGGACACCGCCGTCGGCCCAGACGTGCTTGCCGAACTTCCTGGCCTCCTCCGCGCACTCCAGGACGGCGGAGAACTGCGGGCGGCCCACGCCGGTCATCATGCGGGTGGTGCACATGGCGCCGGGGCCGACCCCCACCTTGATGATGTCGGCGCCCGCCTCGATGAGGTCGCGCACGCCCTCGGCGGCGACGATGTTGCCCGCGACGATCGGGACCTGCGGGTCGAGCGCGCGCACGGCCCTGACCGCGGAGATCATCGACTCCTGGTGGCCGTGCGCGGTGTCCACCACGAGGGTGTCGACGCCCGCGTCGAGGAGCTGCTTGGCCTTGCCCGCGACGTCGCCGTTGATGCCGACGGCGGCGGCGACGCGCAGCTTGCCGTTGGCGTCCACGGCCGGGGTGTACAGGGTCGCGCGCAGGGCGCCCGTACGGGTCAGGATGCCCGCGAGGCGGCCGTCCTTGTCCACGGCGGGCGCGTACCGGCGGTTGGCGCCGTCCAGCTTGTTGAAGGCGTCGCGCGGGTCGATGCCGGCGTCGAGGAGCAGCAGGTCCCGCGACATGACCTCGGAGAGCTGGGTGAAGCGGTCCACGCCGCTCAGGTCGGCGTCGGTGACGACGCCCACGGGCCTGCCGTCCTCGTCCACCACGACACCGGCGTCGTGCGCGCGCTTGGGCAGCAGCGCGAGGGCGTCGGCGACGGTCTGGGTCGGGGCCAGGACGATCGGGGTGTCCAGGACGTGGTGGCGCGTCTTGACCCAGGAGACGACCTCGGTGACGACGTCGATCGGGATGTCCTGCGGAATGACGACCAGGCCGCCGCGGCGGGCGACGGTCTCGGCCATGCGGCGGCCGGCGATCGCGGTCATGTTGGCGACGACCAGCGGGATCGTGGTCCCGGTGCCGTCGGGCGAGGAGAGGTCCACGCCCTGGCGGGAGCCGACGGCGGAGCGCCTCGGGACCATGAAGACGTCGTCGTACGTCAGGTCGTACGCAGGCTGGATGTCATTGAGGAAGCGCACGTGCTGCTCATCCCAGTCGATCAGAGGTGGCCCCCGGACAGTTAGCCCGAGGGAAAAGCACGTACTTCAGTGTCCCACGTCATGGGGGCCGCACCGCCTGGGATGATCACCCAGGCAGGTGGCGGACCCCTTGGTCGGATCGTCCAAGCGGGCCGCCGGGCGGAACGGTGCGTTCAGGCCCCGGCACGCTGCGTGGCCGGAAGGGGCGCCGGTCCGGGGCCGAGGGCGAGCAGGATCTCCAGAGCCGGGTGCGCGCCGTCCCGCCCGTGCGCGACGGCGTCGGAGAACACCTCCTGGGCGGTCTCCCACTCCCCCGGGGCGGCACGCGCGTACTCCTGCCAGCCGGAGACGACGACGCACCGTCCGGTCACCTCCGGCGCCCAGGAGAAGTCGCTCAGGCAGTCGGCGAGGGCGTCCCAGTTGCGCCCGAACCACTCGGGCAGCCCGAAGGCCTCGGCGCACCGCTCCATGAAGGCGGCCTTGTCCGTGACCCCCGTGAGGGAGAGCACCGTGACGCCCCATCCCGCCTCGCGCGCCGCGCCGAGCACGGGCGCGAGGGGCCCTGCCCCGCCGCCGGTACCGCCGTTCATCGCTCAGCACCGCCTTGAAGGACGCGTAGTGGTCATCGGTGTAGTAGACCTCGCCCCGGTCCCCCGTGACGATCCGGCGCGCCCCGCGGTCCCGCTCGCCGGGGGTGCGGACGGTGTACTCGCGGTAGTACCCGCGCTCACGCCGCGGCAGCTCCCGCTCGTGGTTCCCGAAGACGGCCCCGTCCTTCTCGTACGGGAACGGCCCCCCGGCGTCGATGCGCCGCAGCGTCCGCCGTGCCTCGGCGGGCAACTGGTCGGCCCGGACGGCCGCCATGC
>NZ_JASKYR010000051.1:0-19768 GCF_041028215.1 Streptomyces flavofungini | reverse complement strand
CCCCGACGTCCTCGCCACCGTCGAGTTCCTCGGCGAGCACGGCATCCCCGCCCTGCCCGGCTGGCGCTATCTGGCCCAGGCCGTCGACCCCGCCGACCACGCGCGCGTGCTCGCCGCGCGGCCCGAGCTCGTCGACGGCGTGGTCATCACCGACCCGGCCACGCACGCCCGCGCCCGCGAGGCCCTCGCCGACGCCGCGCTGCTGCCCCGGTCCGCCGTCGCCGTCGGCACCGCCGCCGCCCTGGCCGCCGTCGCCGGTCTCGTTGGTCGACTCCGGGCCCGAGGAGCAGGCCGCGAGGGTGGGCCCGAGGGCGGCGGCGGTGCCGAGCGCCCCGGCGKMYSCSMGSRMGGMCSYSYSGYSCRGCTGGCCWSSGCCGCCGAGGAGGCCCGCGCCTTCGCCGAGGAGGCCGAGGCCGGGCTGACCGAGGCCCGCACCGCACGTGCCGAGGCCGACGAGAGTGCGGGCGAGGCGGCACGCGTGCGGGACGAGCGGCAGGAGACCGCCCAGCGCGCCCGGCGCGCCGCCGATGCCCTGGCGGGACTGGCGTTCCGGCTGCGCGAGCGGGCGGGCTGGCAGGCCAAGCTGCGCGAACTGGCGGACGACGCCGTCGAGTCCGAGGCCCGCGCCCAGACCTGCCTCGACCGCGCCCGCGCCGCCGACGAGGACCGGCGCGCCGCCCAGCGCGCCGCCGACGACGCCCGCCGCACCGCCCGCGCGCTGCGCGCCGAGCGCGCCGAGATCGCCGGTGCCCCCGAGGACGTCCCGGCCGACAGCGACGCCCCGAAGACCTCGCTGCCCGCGCTCCGCGAGGCCTACCGCGCCGCGTCACAGCTCTACGAGAAGGTGGGCGTCGGCGCCGACCTCCGCGCCGAGCAGGCCCGCGCCGAGAGCGACGAGAGCGCCGCCCTCGCCGAGCTGAACCGCCTCAGCAACAAGGTCCGCACCCGCGCCGCCCTGCTCCTCGAAGGCACCGACGGCTCCGACGGACCGTCCAGGCAGGCGGCCGCCGCGCGCGCGGAGGCCCAGGTCCAGCTCATCGAGACCCGCGCCGCCACCGCGAGCGAGCAGCTCGGACGGCTGCGCGGCGAGGCCGAGCGGCACGCCCCGCAGGACGGCGAGGCGCACACCGAACTGCCCGAAGACCTCGTCCCCGCCGACGCCGAGCAGGCCCAGGCCCTGCTGCGCACCGCGACCGGCGAGCTGGCCGCGCACACCGAGGCGCTGACCACCGCCAAGGAGGCCCACGCCGCGCTCCTGCACACCCACCGCGCCACCGAGGACGCCGCGGGCGGCTTCGACGAGACCGCCGCCCTCCTGCGCGACCTGCTCCGCGAGCACCACGAGGACCCCGAGGAGACCCCCGAGGCCTACCCCGGCACCCTGGAGGAGGCCCGCCAGGCCGCCGCCGAGGCCCGCCGGTCGCTGCGCGGCTGTGCCGCCGACCTGTCCACCGCCGAGTCCGCCGTCCGCGAGGCGAGCGACATCCTCGTGCGGCACGCCAACGCCACGCGTTACGAGCAGGTCCGCACGCCCGCCCGGCAGCAGATCAGGGAGCTGCCCGCGTCGGCACTGCCCGAGCACGCCAAGAAGTGGGCCGACGCGTTCGCGCCCCGGCTGCGCGTCCTCACCGACGAGCTGGAGCAGCTGGAGCGCAACCGCGACAGCATCGTCGACCGCCTGCGCGGCCTGGTCGAGTCGGCGCTCGCCACGCTCCGCTCCGCCCAGCGCCTGTCCCGGCTGCCGGAGGGGCTCGGGGAGTGGTCGGGCCAGGAGTTCCTGCGGGTCCGCTTCGAGGAGCCCGACCAGGCCACGCTCGTCGAGCGGCTCGGCGAGGTCATCGACGAGGCCACGCGCGCGGCGGTGCGGAAGAACTCCGACCTGCGGCGCGACGGCATGTCGCTGCTGCTGCGCGGTGTGCAGGCCGCCCTGGAGCCGCGCGGTGTCGCCGTCGAGATCCTCAAGCCGGACGCCGTGCTGCGCGCCGAGCGCGTGCCGGTCGGACAGATGGGCGACGTCTTCTCCGGCGGTCAGCTCCTGACCGCCGCCATCGCCCTGTACTGCACGATGGCGGCCCTGCGCAGCAACGACCGGGGCCGCGACAAGCACCGGCACGCGGGCACGCTCTTCCTGGACAACCCGATCGGCCGCGCCAACGCCACGTATCTGCTCGAACTCCAGCGGGCCGTCTCGGACGCGCTCGGTGTGCAGCTCCTGTACACGACGGGGCTGTTCGACACGACAGCGCTCGCCGAGTTCCCGCTGGTCATCCGGTTGCGGAACGACGCGGACCTCAGGGCGGGCCTGAAGTACATCAGCGTCGAGGAGCACCTGCGCCCCGGCCTGCCCCAGCAGGACCCGGACGGCGAGACGGTGCACGGCGAGATCACCGCGACACGGATGTACAAGCGCCCCGCGGTCACTCCGTAGCGAGCCGCTTGGTGAGCCACTCGTGGAAGAGGCCGATGTGGTGCTCGGTCGGCACGAGCACCCCGCCCTCCCGGTAGGCGCGCGAGGCCATGGCGGGCTGGGTGCGTTCGCAGGCCGCGAAGTCCTGGGCGTTGACCCGGTGGAAGAGTTCCACGGACTTCGACAGGTCGGCCCCGGAGGCGACGACGTCGGGTGCGTACAGCCAGTCGCACTCGACGGTCGTGCGGTCCTCGGCCAGCGGGAACATCCGGTGCAGGATCACATGGTCGGGGACGAGGTTGACGAACACGGTCGGTTTCACGGTGATCGCGTAGTAGCGGCGGTCCTGGTCGTCGTCGACCTCGGGCAGGCGGCCGAAGCCCGCGCTGCCGTCGACCGTGAAGCCGCAGGCCTCCTCGGCGAAGGCGGCGCCGTGCCCCACGTAGTACTGCGCGGCGAAGCCGTCGGCGAACTCCGGCAGGACGTCGGTCAGTTCGGGATGGATGGTCGCGCAGTGGTAGCACTCCATGAAGTTCTCGACGATCAGCTTCCAGTTGGCCCGTACGTCGTAGGTGACGCGCTTGCCCAGCGCGAGCCGCTCGACGCCGTAGCGCCCGATGGACGCCGCGTCGCCGAGCCGTTCGACCGCCGCGCCGATGACGGTCTCCTCGAAGGAGGGCGGCTCCTCGGCGAGACAGACCCAGGCGTAGCCGAGCCACTCCCGCAGGGCCACCTCGACCAGGCCGTACGCGGAGCGGTCCACGTCCGGCATCCTGATCAGGTTGGGTGCGGCGATCAGCTTGCCGTCCAGGTCGTAGGTCCAGGCGTGGTAAGGACATTGCAGCGCGCGGCGGACCTGGCCGGACTCCTCGGTGCACAGGCGGGCGCCCCGGTGGCGGCAGACGTTGAGGAAGGCGCGCAGTTCGCCGGTGCGGGAGCGGGTGAGCAGTACGCTCTCGCGGCCGACCCGCACCGTGCGGAAGGCGCCGGGCCCGTCGAGGTCGGCGGAGCGCACCGCGCAGAACCAGAGGGCCTCGAAGACGTGTTCCTGTTCCCGCCGGAAGACGTCGGGGTCGGTGTAGTAGTGGCCGGGCAGTGTCGCGATGAGGCTCGGTGGCAAGGGGGTCGTCGTCACGGTGTGCGTACTCCTCAGGCGGGCGCGGCGGCCAGGCGGCCGGGGTCGAAGAGCTCGATGGGGTGGCCGGTGGTGCCCGCCAGGGCCAGATCGGCGACGATCTCGCCGACCACGGGCACGAACTTGAACCCGTGCCCGGAGAATCCGGCCGCGACGGTCACCGAACCGGGGTGCGCCGGATGGCGCGCGATGACGAAGTGCTCGTCGGGGGTGTTGGAGTACATGCAGGTCGCGGCCTTGAGGAAACGGCCGGGCAGAGCCGGGATCAGCCGTCCGACCTGCTCGGCCATGGCGGCCACCTCGTGGTCGTGGACGGTCCGTTCGATGGTCTCCGGTGTGCAGGGCGTGCCCTTGCGGAAGAAGGCGACCTTCGCGCCGAGATCCGGTCCGTCGATGGAGGGGAAGCCGTAAACCTGGACGCCTTGTTCGTCCTCCCAGATGTAGATCGGGTGGTTCCGGGCGAGGAAGGGCCGCACGCCGCCGGTGGGCTGGAACCAGTACATGACCTGCCGCTCGATGGTGAACGGCACCCCCAGGTCGGTGAGCAGCCCCGGCGCCCACGCACCCGGGCAGATCACGAGCTGCCCGGCCGTGTAGGTGTCCTCGGCGGTGTGCACGCGCACACCGTCCCGGTAGGGCTCCCACCGGGTCATCGGCTCCTCGAAGTGCAGGTCGGCGCCCTGCCGCGTGGCGAGCTGAAGGTGTGCGGCGACGGTGTTCTCGGGACGTATCAGGCCCGCCCGCGCCTCGTAAAGCCCCACCTCGTCCTCGCGTGGCGTGAGGGTCGGGAAGCGGCGGCGGATCTCCTTGGCGTCGAGCATCTCGTGCGGCAGGTCCCACCGCCGGGCGGAGAGCAGTGACCCGGAGACGGGGCGGCTCTCGGGGCGGCCGAGCATCACACCGCCGCACAGCGTGGCGATCTCGCGTCCGGTGTCGCGTTCGAGGCGTTCGTAGAGCTCGTAGGAGCGCAGGAGCAGCGGTACGTAGGCGGGGTCCTCGAAGTAGGACTGCCGGGTGATGCGCGAACCGCCGTGGCTGGAGCCGCGCCGGTGGACGGGGCCGAACTTCTCCAGGCCGAGGACGCGGGCGCCGCGCGCGGACAGATGATGCGCCGCGGCGCTGCCCATGCCGCCGAGGCCGATCACGATCACGTCGTAGGTGGGGGACACCGGGGGCCTCCTGGCTGCTGGTGGTCGGTACGGGAGGGGACGGTGGGGCGGCTACCGGCTACCGGCTACCGGACGCCAGACCATCGGCTCCGGCTCCGGCTTCGGCTACCGGCGGATGCGGGTCATCTCCGGGTCGAAGACCGGCTCGTCGGCGACCGTCGCGGGCACCTTCTCGCCGAAGTACTCGATGCCGACGCCCGCGCCCGCCTCCAGGGGCGGCAGCCAGGCGTACGCGACGCAGCGGCCCAGCGTGTAGCCGTACGCGGCGCTGGTCACGTATCCGGCGGGGACACCGTCGACGTACACGGGTTCCTTGCCGAGGACGACCGCGGCCGGATCGTCGAGGAGCAGCGGGGTGAGCCTGCGCTCCGGGGGCCTGTCCTCCAGCGCTCGCAGGGCCGCGCGGCCCACGAAGTCGCCCTTGTCCATGCGGACGGCGAAGCCGACGCCCGCCTCGTAGGGGTGGTGTTCGGCGGTCATGTCGTGGCCCCAGGCGCGGTATCCCTTCTCCAGGCGAAGGCTGTTGAAGGCGGAACGGCCCGCCGCCACTACGCCGAGCTCGCGGCCCGCCTCCCAGAGCGTGTCCCAGAGGCGGAGGCCCAGATCCGCGCTGGTGTACAGCTCCCAGCCCAGTTCACCGACGTAGCTCAGGCGCATAGCGGTCACCGGGACGTGCCCGACGCAGGTCTCCTTGGCCTTGAAGTAGCCGAACGCCTGGTGCGAGAAGTCGTCGTGGGTCAGCGGCTGGACGAGGGCGCGGGCCAGCGGCCCCCAGACCCCGACGCAGCAGGTCCCCGAGGTGATGTCCCTGACATGTACGTCGGCGGGCGCGTGCCGGAGCAGCCGGTCCAGGTCGGCGGGAGAGTTGGCGCCCACCTGGAAGCGGTCGGGCGCGAGCCGGGCCACCGTCAGGTCGGAACAGATGCCTCCGGACTCGTCGAGCAGGAGGGTGTAGGTGACCGAGCCCGGCCGCTTGGCGAGGTTGTTGCTGGTCATGCGCTGGAGGAAGGCGAGCGCGCCGGGGCCCGCGACCTCCAGGCGGCGCAGCGGCGTCATGTCGTAGAGGGCGACCCTCTCGCGGGTGGCGCGCGCCTCCGCCGCGGCGATCGGGGACCAGTACCGCGCCGCCCAGGCGTCGCGCTCCGGCACCGCGATGTCCTCGGCCAGGGCGGCGTTGGCCTCGTACCAGTGCGGGCGCTCCCAGCCGCCGCCCTCAAGGAAGAAGGCGCCGAGCTCGCGCTGGCGGCCGTAGAAGGGGCTGACCCTCAGGGGACGCGGCTGGTCCAGGGGCTGGAGCGGGTGGATGACGTCATAGACCTCGACGAACTGCCGTGCGCCGCGTTCGGCCACGTAGGCGGGGGAGCGCTGGGCGTCCTCGAAGCGTGTCAGCTCGCATGCGTGCGGGTCGAGCGAGGACCGCCCCTCGACCATCCACTCGGCGACGGCCCGCGCGACCCCCGCGGAGTGCGTGACCCACACCGCCTCGGCGAGCCAGAAGCCGCGCAGCGCACGGGACTCACCGAGCACCGGCATGCCGTCCGGGGTGAACGAGAAGACGCCGTTGAAGCCCTCCGCGATCTCCGTCGTCCGCAGGGCGGGGATCAGCCGACGGCAGTCCTCCCAGCTCGGCGCGAAGTCGTCCTCGGTGAAGGGGTACGAGGACGGCATGTCCTCGGCGTCGTCGAAGGCGGGGACTGCGAACGGGTCGACGGGCAGCGGCCGGTGCGCGTACGAGCCGATGCCGAGGCGGTCGACGTGCTCGCGGAAGTACAGGTCACGGTCCTGGTGCCGCAGGATGGGCAGCGACGCCTCCGTGCGCGGGTGTTTGGCCCCGGCGAGCTCGGGCAGCGGGGCCGTTCTGGCGTACTGGTGGGCGAGCGGCAGCAGGGGCACGTCCACCCCGGCCATCCGCCCGATCACCGGGCCCCAGAAACCGGCGGCGGAGACGACGTGGTCGGCGGGGAAGGTGTCGCGGTCGGTGACGACGGCGGTGACGCGGTCGCCGTCCCGCTCGATGCCGGTCACGGTGTGCCGGTCGAGAAATCGTGCTCCACGCGCGCGTGCCCGCTCGATCTGGGCTCGGCAGGCGGGCACCGCGCGGGCGAGGCCGTCGTCCGGCGTGTACAGCCCGCCGTGCACCTGGCCCGCGTCGATCAGCGGCCACAGCTCCTTGCAGCGTCCGGGGCCGACGAGTTCGGCGCGCACGCCCCAGGAGGCGGCGAGTCCGGCCTTGCGGTGCAGGTCGGCCCAGCGCTCGGGGGTGGTGGCCAGTTCGAGTCCGCCGACCGCGTGGAAGCAGGGCAGCCCGTCCACCTCCAGGGAGCCGAACTTCTCCACCGTGTACTTCGCGAACTCGGTCATCGTCCTGGAGGGACCCGTACGGAAGACGAGGCCCGGCGCGTGCGAGGTGGAGCCGCCCGGCGCGGGCAGCGGACCCTGTTCGAGGACGGTGACGTCGGTCCAGCCGCGCGAGGTCAGCTCGTCGGCGAGCGAGCAGCCGACGATGCCCGCGCCGATGACGACCACACGGGGCCCTCCGCTCCCGGCGGGGCTCACAGGACCACCACCGATCGCAGCACCTCGCCGCGCCGCATGCGGGCGAAGGCCTCCTCCACGTCGTCGAGGCCGATCGTCTCCGAGACGAAGCCGCCCAGATCGAGGCGGCGGCTCAGATACTGGTCGACGAGGATCGGGAAGTCCCTGGTGGGCAGGCAGTCGCCGTACCACGACGACTTCAGGGCGCCGCCGCGCGAGAACAGGTCGATCAGCGGCAGCTCCACCATCATCTCCGGATCGGGCACCCCGACCTGCACGAGCACCCCCGCGTGATCGCGCATGTAGAAGGCCTGGCGGTACGTGGAGGGGGTGCCGACCGCGTCGATCGCGACGTCGACCCCGTGCCCGCCGGTCAGCTCGCGGACGGCCTCGACCGGGTCGGTGCCCCGGGAGTTGACCGTGTGCGTGGCGCCGAACCGGGTCGCCCCGTCCAGTTTGGCGTCGTCGATGTCGACGGCGATGACGCGGCGGGCCCCGGCGAGGGACGCCCCGGCGATCGCGGCGTTGCCCACGCCGCCGCAGCCGATGACGGCGACGGTGTCACCGCGCTCCACCTTGCCGGTGTGGACCGCGGCCCCGTAGCCCGCCATGACGCCGCAGCCGATCAGACCCACGGCCTCGGGCCGCGCCGCCGGGTCGACCTGCACGGCCTGCCCGGCGGCGACCAGGGTCTTCTCGGCGAAGGCGCCGATGCCGAGGGCGGGGCTCAGCGCGGTGCCGTCCAGGAGCGTCATGGGCTGTCGCGCGTTGCGTGAGTCGAAGCAGTACCAGGGGCGGCCCCGCAGACAGGACCGGCAGGCTCCGCAGGGCGCGCGCCAGGCGATCACCACATAGTCGCCGGGCGCGAGGCCGGCGACGTCCGGGCCGACCGCCTCGACCGTGCCCGCCGCCTCGTGGCCGAGCAGAAAGGGGAAGTCGTCGTTGACGGCGCCCTCCCGGTAGTGCAGATCCGTGTGGCAGACCCCGCAGGCCTGCACGGAGACGAGCACCTCACCCGGACCGGGATCCGGCACGACGATCGTCTGGACCTCGACGGGCGCGCCCTTTTTCACGGCGACGACGGCACGGACCTCGTGGGGCACGACCGGACTCCTCTGCTGTTGCGCATGGCTCGATGGCATGAAGTTCGATGGCATGAAGCTCGATGGCATGAAGCTCCATGACCGGAGCTCGGCAGGACGTACGACTGACCTACGACGCTGTTGCGTACTGCACGATCGGTTGCGCTATGAGAGACATAGTGGGAACGCCATCAAGAGGCCGTCAAGAGGGCGGAGCCAAGCGTTCATAAATCCGCGCGCGGACGGTGGACGGGACCGCGCGTGGCGGGCGGGAACGCGCGTGGGCGGGGCCAGGAATCCTGACCCCGCCCACGCAGGAGACTCAGAGGCTCAGAAGCCGTACCCCATCCGCCGGGACAGCTCCACGGCCGCCGCCACCGTCCGCTTGGCGACCTCCGTGAGGCGCTCCTCGGTCAGCCGGTAGACCGGACCCGAGGCGCTGAGCGCCCCGATGACCTTGCCGTCGTGCGCGCGCACCGGAGCGGCCACGGCGGCGAGGCCGACCTCCAACTCCTCGACGGCGACGGCGAAGCCGCGCTCCACGACGGTCTCCAGCTCGCCCCGCAGCGCCACCGTGCCGGTCACCGTGTGCTCGGTGAGGCGCGGCAGCGTGCGCGCGACCATGCCTTCGCGCAGCGTCGTGGGCAGGTGCGCGAGCAGCACCTTTCCGCTGGACGTGGCGTGCAGCGGGGTGCGGCGGCCGAGCCAGTTCTGCGCGGTCACCGAGGCCGGGCCGCGGGCCTGCATGATGTTCACGGCGGCGTCGTCGTCGAGGACCGCGATGTTGACCGTCTCGCCCAGCTCGTCGGCGAGTTCGCGGCAGACGGGGCCGCCCTCCTGCGAGATGTCCATGCGCACTGCCGCCGCCCCCGCGAGGCGGAGTACGCCGGCGCCGAGGAAGTACTTGCCGCGGTCCTTGGCCTGTCCCACGAGGCCCCGGTTCTCCAGGACCCCGAGCAGCCGGAAGGCCGTCGACTTGTGCACCCCCAACTCGTCGGCGATCTCGGTGACTCCGGCCTCGCCGTGGCGCGCGAGGATCTCCAGGACGCTCACCGCGCGGTCCACGGACTGGACGGATCCGGCGGCCCCCTTCGGCTGCCTCTCGCGTGGCTCTCCGTCCGGCGCACTGCCGTGATCAGCCTGTTTCCGCGTGCCGGTCATATCTCGACTCTCACCACCTGGCGGCTGTCACGAGCCGCGTCTTCGAGATGCCCTTGACGCGATGGGCACCCCGACCGGATTCTGTTGCGTATAGCGCTCCCTCGTGCGCCATGTGAAACATCATGTTACCGAAGGGTCGTGACCCCAGAAGGGGTCGGGACCGGGCCGAATGACACCAGAGGGGGGCCCATGATTCCCGTATGCCGCCTCGAAGACCTCCCCGCGGGCGAATCCGTCCGCCTCGACACCACACCGCCCGTCGCGGTGTTCAACGCCGACGGTGAACTCTTCGCCATCGACGACACATGCAGCCACCAGGACGCGTCCCTCTCCGAGGGATGGCTGGAGGGCTGCCTCGTCGAATGCCCGCTGCACGCCGCCACGTTCGACCTGCGCACCGGGCAGCCCACCTGCCTGCCCGCCCGCAGGCCCGTCCGCACCCACCAGGTGTACGTCGAGGACAACATGGTCCTCGTACGCCTGGCCACCGCCGAGGAGGGATCCGCCGCATGAGCCCGGCCGCCGGGGGCCGCCCGCGGACCGTCACCGTCGTCGGAGCCTCGCTCGCCGGCCTGTACGCGGCACGCGAGCTGCGCGCCCAGGGCTTCGACGGACGCCTGGTCGTCGTCGGAGCCGAACCGCACCAGCCCTACGACCGGCCACCGCTGTCCAAGGACTTCCTCACCGGCACGCCGGACGAGGCCCGGCTCGCCCTCACCGACGCGGAGGAGACGGCGGAGCTCGCCGCCGAGTGGCTGCTCGGCGTACGCGTCCGTGCCCTCGACGCGCGCGCCCGCACCCTCGTGCTCGACGACGGCAGGACGCTGCCGAGTGACGGCGTGGTCATCGCCACCGGGGCGTCCGCGCGACGGCTCCCCGGACCCCCGCTCACCGGCGTCTACACCCTGCGCACCCTCGACGACGCCCGCGCCCTGCGGACGGCACTCACCACGGGGAGCGGCCCGCACCGCGTGGTCGTGATCGGCGGCGGCTTCATCGGCGCCGAGACCGCGTCCTCGTGCGTGGCGCTCGGGCACGACGTCACCGTCGTCGAGGCGGCACCGGTCCCGCTCGCCGCCCCCCTCGGCACGGAACCCGCACTGGCCTGCGCCGGGCTGCACGCAGGCGCCGGGGTCCGCCTCCTCACGGGCGTCGGCGTGACCGCACTGCGAAGCGCTTCCCGGGGTACCGCCGCCCCTGACCGCGTCACCTCCGTGGAACTGTCCGACGGCCGCGTGCTCCCCGCCGACCTGGTCGTCGTCGGCATCGGCGCGACGCCCAACACGGACTGGCTCGCCGACTCCCCTCTCTCCCTGAACGACGGAGTGCTCTGCGACGACGGGTGCGTCACCGCGCTGCCCCAGGTGGTGGCCGTGGGGGATGTCGCCCGCGCGGGTGGCATCCGCGCCGAACACTGGACCAACGCCACCCAGCAGCCCCGCGTGGCCGTGCGCAACCTGCTCGCCGGACACACGGTGGAGACGGCGCGCCCGCTGCCGTACTTCTGGTCGGACCAGTACGGCACCCGCGTCCAGTTCGCCGGACGGCGGCGCGAGGGCGACACCGTACGCGTCGTGGAAGGAGCCCTTGAGGACCCGGGCGAGGGCTTCCTGGCCGTCTACGAACGCGCGGGACGCACCGTGGCCGCTCTCGCGGTCGGCCGCTCCCGGCCGTTCATGAAGCTGCGCAGGCAGCTCATGGCGGACGCGGGCGCGGACCCGGGCACGGACATAAGCACGGGCGCGGGCACCAGCACGGACGCGGAAACCGACGGCAACGCCGACGCCGACACCAACACGTCCACGGACTACAAGGCCGAGCCCGCCCGGATCTGAGCACGACGGCCGCCCCTCCGGTCCTCGCGGGACGCGGCGGCGACCCGGCTCAGGAGTGCGAAAGCTGCCCCGCTCCGCCGCGTCCGCGTATGCGGGCCTTGCCGCGGGCCGCGATCCGGGCCTGGCGGCGGGCCCGGCGCCGCTCGCGCCGCAGCTGCCGCGCCGTGCTGCTCGGCATCGACACCACGCCGTTGCGCTGGTTGTACACCTGGCGGGTCACCCAGACGTCCAGGACGCCCCAGGTGGCCACGACCGTGCTGGCCACGCTGCTCAGCACCATGGGGAAGGCGAGCCAGGACCCCGCGAGCGTCGCGAGGACGGCGACCATCGCCTGCACCAGGGTGACCGCCACTATGATCACGGCCCGCACGGCCGCCGTCCGCACGGGATCGGGCAGCCGCCTTCTGCGCGCGGGCTCCTCGACCCACAAGGGCGGGCGGCTCATCCCCTCSTMCMGCTMCCGCCGGGCGGCATTCCCGGCCCCGGCGGTCCTTATGGCCTCGCCGCCCCCCGACGTCCTGTGGCGCTCTGCCGTGCCCATCATCTCGTCACTCCCCCCGCTGCTTCGCGGCCGTTCACGAACGCACTGCGGGCCCCGGGCAGGGAGCCCTTGGATCAACTCACCTCTGGTTGCCCGGTTTGCCGCGCTATACACCGCCGGCCGACACTCCGCCTGCCGACGGCCTGCCCTCTGCATGAAGGACGAACGGGAGATCGGAAAGATTCCCCCTCCGGTTCCGTACAGCGAAGAAAATCGGCCAACTGGCAGGTGGGGCCCGGGGGATGGGTCCGGGTGGCATGCACCACATGGTGGGGCGCAATAGTCCGTAATGAAGGGACAACTGCCGACGTCCATTTCACGTCACGGCCGAAAAGCGTTCGGATGCGCCTTCGAGTTGTCCGTGAGTCAGTAGTAGGCTCGCGCCGTTTGTTGACGCACATGTGTGCCCCTGGCCCATGCAACGGTCGCAGGGGGCCGATCTGGGGGAGGCCATGCGCTTTCGCGGGAAGTCCATCCGCCGGAAGATCGTGGCACTGCTGCTCGTGCCGCTGGTTTCCCTGACCGCCATCTGGGGTTTCGCCACGATTCACACCGGCCGTGAGGCGAGCACGCTGCTCGACACGGCCAATGTCGTCGAGAAGATCGGGTATCCGATCGAGGACACCATCCGCGCGGTCCAGCAGGAACGCCGCCAGACCCTGGTCTATCTCGCCGACCCGCGCGCCTCCGACGCCCTCGCGGCCCTGCGCCGCAGCCGCACCGCGACCGACGACGTCCTCGCCAAGGTCCGCGAGAACAGCAGGGACTCCGGCCTCCTCGACAGCATCGACGGCAACTCGTACACCCGCCTCATCGCGCTCGTGGACGCCTTCGACGGCGTCAAGTCGCTGCGCCGCACCGTCGAAGAGGGCACGATCTCCCGCTCCGGCGCCCTGAAGATGTACACCAAGCTGATCGATCCCTGCTTCGGCCTGCTCTCCACCCTCAACGGCTTCGCGGGCGCCGGCCTGGACGACGTGAGCTTCGACCAGCAGGGCCGCGCGCTCGTCGGCGCCGCGCGTGCGCGTGAGCTGCTCTCCCGCGAGGACGCGATGATCGGCTCCGCGCTCGTCGCCCGGAAGCTGACCAGGTCCGAGATCCAGCAGGTGGCGGAACTCAAGGCCCAGCGCAGTCTGCTGTACGAGGTGAGCCTCGCGCCCCTTCCCGCGGACGAACGCGCCCGCTACGAGCGCTACTGGAACGGCGCCCAGACCACCCAGCTCCGCAAGGCCGAGAACGACATCGCCGCCTCCACCCCCGGCACCCCGCACGTGGTGACGTCCGCCCACTGGGACGAGACGGCGGGCCGGGTGCTCAAGCAGCTCTCCGACCGCGACGTCGAGGCCGGCGACCGCTTCAAGGACCGGGTGGAACCGGCCGCCTTCGACGTGGTCCTGCAACTCGTCGTGGCCGGTGTGCTCGGCCTCCTCGCGCTCGTGGTGTCGGTCATCGTGTCCGTACGCATCGGCCGCGGTCTCATCCGTGACCTGCGCCGACTGCGCCTGGAGGCCCACGAGGCCTCCGGTGTCCGGCTGCCCGGAGTGCTGCGCCGCCTGGCCGCGGGCGAACAGGTCGACGTCGAGACCGAGGCGCCCCGCCTCTCGTACGAGAAGGACGAGATCGGGCAGGTCGGCCAGGCGCTCAACACCCTTCAGCGCGCCGCCGTCGAAGCCACCGTCAAACAGGCCGACCTGCGGCGCGGCGTCTCCGAGGTCTTCGTCAACCTCGCCCGCCGCAGCCAGGTCCTGCTGCACAAGCAGCTCACGCTCCTTGACACCATGGAGCGCAGGACCGAGGACACCGACGAACTGGCCGACCTCTTCCGTCTGGACCACCTGACGACCCGCATGCGGCGGCACGCCGAGGGCCTCGTCATCCTCTCCGGCGCCGCCCCCTCGCGGCAGTGGCGCAAGCCCGTCCAGCTCATGGACGTCGTCCGCGCGGCCGTCGCCGAGGTCGAGGACTACGAGCGCATCGAGGTCCGCAGGCTGCCCCGCATCGCGGTCACCGGGCCCGCCGTCGCCGACCTCACGCACCTCATGGCCGAACTCCTGGAGAACGCCACGGTGTTCTCGCCCCCGCACACCGCCGTGCAGGTCCTGGGCGAGCACGTCGCCAACGGCTTCACCCTGGAGATCCACGACCGGGGCCTCGGCATGACCGCCGACGCCCTGCTCGACGCCAACCTCCGGCTCGCCGAGACCCCCGAGTTCGAACTGTCCGACACCGACCGCCTCGGCCTCTTCGTGGTCAGCCGCCTCGCCCAGCGCCAGCGGGTCCGCGTCTCCCTCCAGCCCTCGCCGTACGGCGGCACGACCGCCGTCGTCTTCATCCCCGAGTCGCTGCTCACCGACGACGTCCCCGACACCGGCGGTGTCGGCTTCCGGCTCGACCGCCCGCAGGCCAGGGAGCCCCTGGCCGGTCCCGACAAGGCCGCCGACCGCGCGGCCGCCCTCGCCCAGGTGCCCGTACAACTGCCCGGCCTGCCCGCCTCCGTGCTCGACGGCCCGGTGGAGCTAGAGGCGCCCGTCGGCCTGGCGGACCTCGACTCCTTCCCCGGGGCGCTCGGCGACGACGACAGCGAGCGCGGCGGGCTCTTCCGCCCGCGCCGCAGGGTGGCGGGCACGCCCGGCGAGCAGCACCAGCAGGCCCGTGACGCCGGGCAGCCCACGCGCGCCGACGCCGCGCAGGTCCGCGACGACGACCTCGACGAGGACGCCCACACCGGCGGCCTCGTGCCGCTGCCGCGCCGCAGGACCCCGAAGCTGGTCAGGTCCAACGGCCGCCCCGTCACGCACAGCGGCTCGCGTGACCACCGGTCGAGGGACGGCAGGGCGGCCCAGGAGAACCGGTCGCCAGACAGCCGGTTCCCCGACGGCTTCCCGCTGGCACCCGCCGCCGCGGACGAGGTCCCCGAGCCCCGGGGGGCGGCCGGGCCGCACCACGCCTGGCCCGACCTGTCCCCGCCGCACCGCGACGTCACCGCGGGGGGCCCGGCACCGGATCTGCCCCGGCGCGCCCGTCGCACGGGACCCCAGGGCGGCGCCGCTCCCGACCGGACGGGGCAGGACAGGACCACCCCGGCCGGGGGCGGCACGGCCCCCGGCGGACTGCCCCGCCGGGTCCGGCAGGCCAGCCTCGCCCCGCAGTTGAAGGACGGCCCCGACCGCCGCTCCGACCGCGCCGAGACCCGGCCGGAGGAACGGGACGCGGAGGAGGTACGCAGCCGCATGGCCTCGCTCCAGCGGGGCTGGCAGCGCGGCCGCGACGAGAACGCCGCAGGCGACGACGCCACCGACGGCACAGCACCAGGAACGACATCTGAGGGGGACGGTCGATGACCGCACCGAAGGCCGACGCACGCATCGCCAACACCGGGGCGGCCAGGGAGCTGAACTGGCTCCTTGACGACCTGGTGCAGCGCGTCGCCAGCATCCGCAAGGCGCTCGTGCTCTCCGGCGACGGCCTGCCCACCGGCGTGTCCAAGGACCTGACCAGAGAGGACAGCGAGCACCTCGCCGCCGTCGCCTCCGGGTTCCACAGCCTCGCCAAGGGCGTGGGCAGGCACTTCGAGGCGGGCCGGGTCCGCCAGACCGTGGTGGAACTCGACGACGCCTTCCTCTTCGTGACGGCCGCGGGCGACGGCAGCTGCCTCGCCGTGCTCGCGGACGCCGACTCCGACGTCGGCCTCGTGGCGTACGAGATGACGCTGCTGGTCAAGAGGGTAGGTGTGCACCTGGGTACGGCACCGCGCACGGACCTGCACGCGGGAGGGTAGTGGGAGGGCATGAGCCACGACGGTCGAGGGACGCAGAGAACCAAGGCACTGTGGGGGACGTCCGGCATCGCCGGGACCCCGGGGACGCAGGAGACGCACCGCTGGTTCGACGACGAGGCCGGACCCGTGGTGCGCCCGTACGCCATGACACGGGGGCGCACCACGAGCCCGGGCCAGCACCGCCTCGATCTCATCGCGGTCGTGATCGCCGAGGCACATGTACCGGGCGGCCACGAGGCTGACCAGACGCTGTCGCCGGAGCATGTGGACATCGTCGAGCTGTGCCGTGACACGCCTCAGTCGGTCGCCGAACTGGCGGCCGAACTGGACCTGCCCGTCGGCGTGGTGCGGGTCCTCATCGGGGATCTCGTCGACGACGAGCTGGTGCACGTGACCCGGCCCGTGCCCCCCGCCGAGCTGCCGGACGAAAGTATTCTGCGCGACGTGATCAGCGGCCTCCGGGCGCTCTGACCGGCGCGAGACCACTGATGCGGGACGCGACACCACCGATGCGGGAGAAGTTGAGCGATGATCTTCAGGCGTTCTGAGCGCGACAAGGCCCCCGTCGAGCCGGTCACGCTGAAGATCCTGGTGGCCGGGGGCTTCGGCGTGGGCAAGACGACGCTGGTCGGCGCGGTCAGCGAGATCAAGCCGCTGCGCACCGAGGAGACCCTCAGCGAGGCGGGCCGCCCCATCGACGACACCAGCGGCGTCGCGGGCAAGCACACCACCACGGTGGCCATGGACTTCGGCCGCATCACGCTCCGCGAGGACCTGGTCCTCTACCTCTTCGGCACCCCGGGACAGGACCGCTTCTGGTTCCTCTGGGACGAGCTGGCCACCGGTGCGCTCGGCGCGGTGGTCCTCGCCGACACCCGCCGCCTTGAGGACTGCTTCGCCGCCGTCGACTACTTCGAACGCCGCTCCATCCCGTTCGTCATCGGGGTCAACTGCTTCGACGACGCCTCGCGTTACCCCGCCGAGGCGGTCCGCCAGGCCCTGGACCTCGACGACGACGTGCCCGTCGTGCTGTGCGACGCCCGCGAGCGCGAGTCCGTCAAGGACGTCCTCATCGGCGTCGTCGAGCACGCCATGACGTCCGCCGCGGCCGTACGGGAGCCCGCCACCACCTGACGGCGCGCCCCGACGGCCGCGTCCACGGCCCGTACCCCCGCCGACCGGGGTACGGGCCGCGGCTTGGTCCGGCTCAGCCCTCTCCGTTCTCGAGCCAGCCGAAGCTCCGTTCCACGGCCTTGCGCCAGTTGTGGAACTCCTTGTCCCGGGCGGTCGCCTCCATCCGCGGCGACCACTCGACGTCCCGCTGCCAGTGCGCCTTGAGCTCGTCCAGGTCGTTCCAGACGCCGGTGGCGAGCCCCGCGGCGTACGCGGCGCCGAGACAGGTCGTCTCGGACACCCTGGGACGGATCACGGGCACCCCGAGGACATCCGCCTGGTGCTGCATCAGCAGATTGTTCTTGGTCATGCCGCCGTCCACCTTCAGGGTGGTGATCCGCACCCCGGAGTCCTGGTACATGGCGTCGACGACTTCCCGGGTCTGCCAGCTCGTGGCCTCAAGCACCGCGCGCGCGAGGTGCGCCTTGGTGACGTACCGGGTCAGGCCGGTGACGACACCGCGCGCGTCCGAGCGCCAGTAGGGCGCGTAGAGGCCGGAGAACGCCGGCACGATGTACGCGCCGCCGTTGTCGTCCACGCTCGCCGCGAGGGTCTCGATCTCGTCCGCGCTGCGGATGATGCCGAGCTGGTCGCGGAACCACTGCACCAGGGCGCCAGTGATCGCGATGGACCCCTCCAGGCAGTACACGGGCGCCTCGGAGCCGATCTTGTAGCCCATCGTGGTCAGCAGGCCGTTCTTGGACGGAACGGGCCGGTTGCCGGTGTTGAGCAGCAGGAAGCTGCCGGTGCCGTAGGTGTTCTTGGCCGTCCCCGTGTCGTAGCAGGCCTGCCCGAAGACGGCCGCCTGCTGGTCGCCGAGCGCGGAGGCGACGGGCACTCCGGAGAGCTGGCCCACGGCCGTCCCGTACACCTCGGAGGAGGATTTGATCTCCGGCAGGACGGCCTCGGGCACCCGCATCGCCGACAGGATCGACGGGTCCCACTGGAGGGTCTCCAGGTTCATCAGCATGGTGCGGCCCGCGTTGGTGACATCGGTGACGTGCTTGCCGCCGTCGGTGCCGCCCGTGAGGTTCCAGATCAGCCAGGAGTCGATCGTGCCGAAGGCGATCTCGCCCCGCTCGGCGCGGGCGCGCAGCCCCGGCACGTTGTCGAGCAGCCAGGCCGCCTTGGGGCCGGAGAAGTAGCTGGCCAGCGGCAGGCCCGTCCGCTCGCGGAAACGGTCCTGGCCGTCCGCGCCGCCCAGTTCGTCGCAGAGCCCCGCGGTACGGGTGTCCTGCCAGACGATGGCGTTGTGCACCGGCTTGCCCGTGGCGCGGTCCCACAGGACGGTCGTCTCGCGCTGGTTGGTGATGCCGAGCGCGCTGAGCTGGTCGGCGCGGAGCCCGGCCTTGGCGACCGCCCCCGCGACCACCGCCTGCACCTTGGACCAGATCTCACTGGCGTCGTGCTCCACCCAGCCGGGCTTGGGGAAGATCTGTCGGTGTTCGCGCTGGTCGACGGCGACGATGGCGCCGTCCTGGTCGAAGATGATGCAGCGGCTCGAGGTGGTGCCCTGGTCGATCGCGGCGACGAACTTCTCGGAGCTGTCCGGCATGGCTACCCCTTGATGACCCTTGATGACCTGCGATGGGAAGACTCAGAAGGCTGCGTTGTAGATGACACCCGCGAGGGCTCCGCCGATCAGCGGGCCCGCCACCGGGATCCAGGCGTAGTTCCAGTCGGACGTGCCCTTGTTGGGGATCGGCAGGAACGTGTGCGCGATGCGCGGACCGAGGTCACGCGCCGGGTTGATGGCGTAACCCGTGGGGCCACCGAGCGAGAGGCCGATGCCGACGACGAGGAAGGCCACGATCAGCGTCTGCGTCCCGGATTCGCCGAGCCCCTTGGTCAGTCCGAAGGCGAGGATCGGCAGCACCAGGGCGATGGTCGCGATGACCTCGGTGATGAGGTTGGCGACCGGGTTCCGGATCTCCGGGATGGTGGAGAAGATGCCGAGCGTCGGCGTCGGCTCGTGCGCGCCCGCACCGGCCGCCGCGTCCTTCACGCTCCGCGTGACGTTGGCGTTGAACTGCGCGAGGTAGACGAGGTACGCGAGCACGGCGCCGAGCATCGCGCCGACCATCTGGCCGAGCACATAGATCCAGACCTTGTCCCACGTGCCGGTGTCGATGGCGATGCCGAGCGTGACGGCGGGGTTGAGATGGCCGCCGGAGAGCGGTCCCGCGGTGTAGGCGCCCGCGAGCACGCCGAAACCCCAGCCGAAGGCGATGACGACCCATCCGGAGGCCTTCGCCTTCGAATGGCTGAGCGTGACGGCGGCACACACGCCGGCGCCGAGCAGGATCAGGATCGCGGTGCCGATGACCTCACCGATGAAGATGTCCCCATTTGAGTACATGGCGGCTCCTAGGCCCTCGCCCGGGGCATGCGCCCCGGTACTCCGTGCAGGGTGCGGTTCCCACGACTGCTGCCTGGATGGGACCGGCTGTTGGGAGCCGAAGGCAGGAACTCTCCCGCGCCCCGCCCGGCGTCCATGACGAGCGTGCCGTGGCAGTCGCATCGCCCCTGGGGGATACCCGGTTGACCAGGGTCTTCGTGCGGGCCCTTCGCGCGCGGAGACCTTGAGCGCCCGAGCCGAGGTGCGGCGACGCCGACTGACACCCGGAAGTGTTCACCGGTGGTGATGGAGCGTCAAGGTCGCGGACGGCAACGGTTGACCGGCACCACGGCTTTCCCCGCGACGCCCGCGCGCGAGGGGCCGGGACGGGACCCGGAGCGGACTCGGACCGGGCCGGGACTGGCCTCGGGCGGGACTCGGGCCGGACCCGGACGGGGCTTGGGCCGGACCCGGACGGGGCTTGGGCCGGACCCGGGCCGGACTTGCGCCGGACCCGGAGCAGCCCTCCGCAGAGGTCGTACGCTCAGCGCACGGCGACCACCGAGGAGCCATGGCCGAAGAGGCCCTGGTTCGCGGTCACCCCCACCCTGGCC
>NZ_JASKYR010000509.1:0-5614 GCF_041028215.1 Streptomyces flavofungini | reverse complement strand
GTGTCACGGGTGAACAGCGGAAAGCGGCGCGAGACCTTCCGCGGCTCCCCGTCCGGCCCCGGTGCGCTGACGGCGCCCTTGGCCTCGGCGTCCTCGGGGCCGGGCGCCGGGGCCTCCTCGGCCCGGTGCGCGCCGGAGGCCCCGGGTCCGCCGGTCTTCCGCTCGGGTTCTGCGTTCATGAGCGCGGCCCCTCTCCCGGGTCAGCTCGCGGCAGCGATGCGCTCGGCGGCCTCGACGACGTTGACCAGCAGCTGGGCGCGGGTCATCGGGCCGACGCCGCCGGGGTTCGGGGAGATCCATCCGGCGACCTCCGCGACGCCCGGGTGGACATCGCCGACGATCTTGCCGCTCTCGTCGCGCGAGACACCGACGTCCAGGACGGCGGCGCCCTGCTTCACGTCCTCGGGCTTGATGAGGTGCGGGACGCCCGCGGCGGCCACGATGATGTCGGCCCGCTTCAGGTGCGCGGCGAGGTCGCGGGTGCCGGTGTGGCACTGCGTGACCGTGGCGTTCTCGGACTTGCGGGTGAGCAGCAGCGGCATCGGGCGGCCGATGGTGACACCGCGCCCGACGACGACGACCTCGGCGCCCTTGATCTCCACGCCGTGCTGCCGCAGCAGCCGGATGATGCCGTACGGGGTGCAGGGCAGCGGCGCCGGCTCGTTCAGGACGAGACGGCCGAGGTTCATCGGGTGCAGGCCGTCGGCGTCCTTGTCCGGGTCCATCAGCTCCAGGACGCGGTTCTCGTCGATGCCCTTGGGTAGCGGGAGTTGCACGATGTACCCGGTGCAGGCGGGGTCGTCGTTGAGCTCGCGCACGACCGCCTCGATCTCCTCCTGGGAGGCGGTGGCGGGCAGTTCGCGCTGGATGGAGGCGATGCCGACCTGCGCGCAGTCACGGTGCTTGCCCGCGACGTACTTCTGGCTGCCGGGGTCGTCGCCGACCAGGACGGTACCGAGTCCGGGCGTGACGCCCTTCTCCTTCAGGGCCGCCACGCGGGCGGTCAGTTCGGACTTGATCGCGGCTGCGGTGGCCTTGCCATCGAGAATCTGGGCGGTCATGACCCCATCTTCCCGGATGAGGGCCGCCCGGTTCCAATCAGGGCGCCCCGGCGTCTCGCACCCTGATCAGCGAGGTTGCACTTGCACAACACCTGCGCGGCGCGGCTGGACAAATAAGCCATGGCTAAAGAACGATATGCGGCACAGTGCCGCGGGCAGTGTCGGGGGGACGGACCGCATCTGTAACACCTTCCTCCGTGATGTGCCGCGTCGTCCCCGCACCATCCCGACGGAGGAAGACCGCCATGAGTTACGGCGACCCCAACAACCCCTACGGTCAGCAGCCGCCTCAGGGACAGCCCGGTTACGGCCAGCCGCCGCAGGGCCAGCCCGGCTACGGCTACCCGCAGCAGGCCCCGCAGGGCGTCCCCCCGCAGCAGGGCTACGGCTACCCGCAGCAGCAGCCCGCCTCCCCGTACGGCGCGTACCCGCAGCAGCCCGGCGGCGGCTACGGCTACCAGGGCGGCGGTCCGACGGTGGCGTCCATGGGCCGTCGCTTCGGTGCCCGTGTGATCGACGGCCTGGCGTTCGGCATCATCTACGGCATCCTCCTCGCCATCGGCATCGCCGGTGCCGTGGGTGCCGCCTCCGACTGTGACCCGGGCTCGGTCAACTACGACAGCTGCATGAACGACGCCGGTTCCGACATAGCGTCCTCCATGGGCGCCGCCATCGGCGTCTTCGCGGTCATCGGCCTGCTCTACGAGTGGCTGATGACGGCCCTCGTCGGCGGCACGCTCGGCAAGCTCGCCGTCGGCATCCGCGTCATCAACGCCGAGACCGGCCAGAAGCCCGGCTTCGGCTCGGCCTTCGTCCGCTACATCATCCCGATCGTCGGCTCCCTGGCCTGCGGCATCGGCTCGCTCCTGGTCTACCTGTCCCCGTTCTGGGACAAGTCCGGGCGCCAGCAGGGCTGGCACGACAAGGCCGCCAAGACGATGGTGGTGCAGCGCTCCAACAACTAGGGCGCCGAATCGGCCAGGGCATCCGGCTGATCCGCTGTACGCGCGAAGGCCGCGCTTTCCGAACGGAAAGCGCGGCCTTCGTCATGTCCGGCCGGGGGCCGCCTCGGCCCCCTCAGCCGCCTCAGCCCCCTCAGTCGCCTCAGTGGAAGAAGTGCCGGGTGCCCGTGAAGTACATCGTGACGCCCGCCTTCTTCGCCGCCTCCACGACCAGCTCGTCGCGGACCGAACCGCCGGGCTGGACCACGGCCTTGACGCCCGCGGCGGTCAGGATCTCCAGGCCGTCGGGGAAGGGGAAGAACGCGTCGGAGGCGGCGTAGGCGCCGCGCGCCCGCTCCTCGCCCGCCCGCTCGACGGCGAGCTTCGCGGAGTCGACGCGGTTGACCTGGCCCATGCCGACGCCGACCGAGGCGCCGTCCTTGGCGAGCAGGATCGCGTTGGACTTCACCGCGCGGGACGCCTTCCAGGCGAACGCCAGCTCGGCCAGCTCGCTCTCGCTCAGGGCGTCGCCCGTGGCCAGCGTCCAGTGCGCGGGGTCGTCGCCCTCGGCCTGGAGCCGGTCGGTGACCTGGAGCAGCGCGCCGCCGTCGATCGGCTTGACCTCGACCGCGTTGGACGGCGCCCGGTCGGCGCGCAGCACGCGGATGTTCTTCTTCTTGGTGAGGGCTTCCAGGGCGCCGTCCTCGTACCCCGGCGCGACGATGACCTCGGTGAAGATCTCGGCGACCTGCTCGGCCATCTCCCTGGAGACCGGGCGGTTCACGGCGATCACACCGCCGAACGCGGACAGCGGGTCGCAGGCGTGCGCCTTGCGGTGCGCCTCCGCGACGTCCGCGCCGACGGCGATGCCGCACGGGTTGGCGTGCTTGATGATCGCGACACAGGGCTCGTCGTGGTCGTACGCGGCACGGCGCGCGGCGTCCGTGTCCGTGAAGTTGTTGTACGACATCTCCTTGCCGTGCAACTGCTCGGCCTCGGCGAGACCGCCGGTGCCGTCGACGTAGAGAGCGGCGCCCTGGTGCGGGTTCTCGCCGTAGCGCAGCACGTTGTGGCGCTCGTACGTGGCGCCGAGGAACTCGGGGAGGCCGGACTCGTCGGCGGCGGCGTAGTCCGCGGCGAACCAGCTCGCCACCGCCACGTCGTAGGCGGCCGTGTGCTGGAACGCCTCGCCCGCGAGCCGCTTGCGCGCGGTCAGGTCGAAGCCGCCCGCCTTGACCGCCGCGAGCACGTCGGCGTACCGCTTCGGGTCGGTGACGACCGCGACCGAGGGGTGGTTCTTGGCGGCGGCGCGGACCATCGAGGGGCCGCCGATGTCGATCTGCTCGACGCACTCGTCGGGCGTCGCGCCCGAGGCGACGGTCTCCTTGAAGGGGTAGAGGTTCACGACGACGAGCTGGAAGGGCTCGACGCCGAGCTCCGCGAGCTGGCGCCGGTGGTCCTCCAGACGGAGGTCGGCGAGGATGCCCGCGTGGACCTTCGGGTGCAGCGTCTTGACGCGGCCGTCCAGGCACTCGGGGAAGCCGGTCAGCTCCTCGACCTTGGTCACGGGCACTCCGGCGGCGGCGATCCGTCCGGCCGTCGAGCCGGTGGAGACGAGCTCGACGCCCGCCTCGTGCAGCCCGCGCGCGAGCTCTTCCAGGCCGGTCTTGTCGTAGACGCTGACGAGCGCGCGCTTGATGGGGCGCTGCGCGGCGTCGGCGTCCGTAGCCGCGGTGGCGTCCGCAGCTGTGGCGGCGTTCGTAGCAGCGGTGGCGTTCGAAGCTTCGGCGGTCACGGGATAAGAACCTTTCGTCCCTCAATGCGGTAGCCGTGCCGGGCCAGACGCCCCACGACATCGACGAGCAGCGTGCGCTCGACTTCCTTGATGCGCTCGTGCAGAGCGCTCTCGTCGTCCTCGTCCCGGACCTCGACCACGCCCTGGGCGATGATCGGGCCGGTGTCGACGCCGTCGTCGACGAAGTGGACGGTGCAGCCGGTGACCTTCACGCCGTACGCGAGCGCGTCGCGCGCGCCGTGGGCCCCCGGAAAACTGGGCAGCAGCGCGGGGTGCGTGTTCACGAACCGCCCGCCGAAGTGCGCGAGGAACTCCTTCCCCACGATCTTCATGAACCCGGCCGAGACCACGAGATCGGGCTCGTGCGCGGCCGTCGCCGCGGCCAGGGCCGCGTCCCACGCCTCGCGGGTCTCGTGGTCCTTCACCCGGCAGACGAAGGTCGCGATCCCGGCGCGCTCCGCGCGTTCGAGTCCCGCGATGCCGTCGCGGTCGGCGCCGACCGCGACGATCTCGGCGCCGTAGCCCTCGGCTCCCTCGGCACGGACCGCGTCGAGCAGGGCCTGGAGGTTCGTGCCCGAGCCGGACACCAGCACGACGAGCCGCTTGGGGCGGGAGGTGCCCTCGGCCCCTCGGGGGCGCTCGGTCCCTTGGAGGCGCTCGACCACAGCGCTCTTGGCCACAGCGGGGGCCTTTCTCGGAAGATCGGAAGATGCGTCTCGGTACGCGCGCCCTGCGGCGCGCCGCTTTGTACGGTCGTACGAAGGCTTCGCGTCCCTCGATACGGGGAACCCTACGAACCGGCCGACCGCCAGCAACGATACCGGCACACGGAACCGCCCCTCACGGGACGGGGGCGCGGCCGGAGGGTAGCGTCTGTGGGAAAGCCCCCCGATACCGACGAACGCCGAGTCGCCGAGCCGCACATGGGCTCCACCGCGGCCCTACCAAAGGGAAGACGCACACCTGATGCCGGACCGTAGCCGCCCTTCGTCTCCACCGCAGGACCCCGACTCCCAGGGACCGGAGTCCCGGGACGAGGGCACCCGGGGAACGGGCAAGGACGACGACAACCCCTTCGCGCCGCCGCCGGAGGGGACACCGGACCGGCCGTGGCAGCCGCGCGGGGACGGCACGGGGGGCGGCTCCGGGAGTGACTCGGAAGACGGCTCCGGCCGGAACTCGCCCTGGGGCAGTCAGTGGAGCGACCGCCAGCCGGGCCGCTCCGAGGGCGGCTTCGGCGAGCGTCCCGGCCGCCGCGACAACTCCGGCCAGGAGGAGCCCGGCAAGTCCGGCAACGGCGGCGGCCCGCGCTGGGACCCGACGGACCCCGCGCAGCGGCGCGCCCGCTACGCCCTGCTCTCCGGCATGTGGGCCTTCTTCTTCGCGCTGTTCGGCTGGCGGTACGTCGCGCTGCTGCTCGGCGCGCTCGCGCTGAGCTGGGCGATCCAGTCCCTGCGGGCGAGGCCGCGTACGCCGGACCCGACGGCGCCCGCGACGGCTGCGCCGGGCACGGCGTCACGGGGTACTGCCTCGCGGGGTACGGCCTCGCGGGGGACGGCCTCGCGGGGGACGGCCTCTCCGACGCGTCCGCAGACGACGGCGGCGATCAGCGGCCTGGTCACGGGCGCGCTCGCGCTGCTCATGGTGGCGGCCACGTTCACGGCCCAGCTCGTGTACCAGGACTACTACACGTGCGTGGACGACGCACTCACCAGCACATCGAAACAGTCCTGCGAGGACCTGCTCCCCAAGCAACTGCGCCCGCTGCTGGGCGAGCAGGACTAGGCGGGCCCGACCGGGGGCGGACCGCCCTGACC
>NZ_JASKYR010000508.1:0-5348 GCF_041028215.1 Streptomyces flavofungini | reverse complement strand
GATCAGGACGTCGCCCTCCGGGGACTCCGCGGCGGGCGCGAAGCCCATGCCGCGCAGCCCTTCGAGCAGCGTGCCCGGGTCGGCCTGGGCGGCGAGCACGGTGGGCCCGAGGCGGCGCAGCCGCAGGCTGTGGGAGCGCTTGTCGGCCAGGATCTCGTCGAGCAGCGCCTCGTCGTCGCAGCGTACGTACGCCGAGGCGGCGCCGATGCGCAGGTGGCCGTGCCTGCGGGCCACGTCGTCGATCAGATAGGCCAGCGGCTGCGGTACCGGCGTCCGGGAGTGGGCGGCGAGGAAGGCGTGCAGGTCGGACGCCGACTGCCCGGCGTCGAGCGCACGCCGCACGGAGCCGGGCGTGAACCGGTAGACGGTCGCACCGCCCTTGGACTCCACATCGGCGATCACCCCTAGCGCCTCGGCGAGCGGCCGCTCCAGCGGGCCCGGGGCCACGGCGGTGAGATCGGCCTGGAGGAGCACGTGATCGAGGGGCTCGGGAAGCAACGGGGCGAGCAGCCGCGCGGCGCGGGCGGCGAGGACGGACTGATCGTCCGGGGTGGCTCCGGCGGCCCGGGTGGCCTCAGCGGTGGCTCCGGCGGCGGCGTCCCCCAGCAGCGCCCGCCCATGCGTGGACAGTGCGCCACGCCCGGTGATGCCGAGCAGTTCCGCCTCGGTCAGGGTCCAGTGGGCGACGCGGGTGCGGAGGTCCTCCTGGGCGCCGGAGTCGGCGGGGCGGCGGGACGCCGTCGGGCGTTCCCAGTGCAGGCGGGCCAGGAGCGTGTCGGGGTCGGGGGCCGCGCCCTCGGGAAGCGAGGCGAGCAGGGTCAGGACCCGGCGGCGCACCTCGGGGGCGACCGAGCGGTCCAGGTGCGGGCCGAGCGCGGAGAGCGTGCGGTCCTTGCCGTCGCGCCCGCCGATGAGCCCCGCCGTCCGGGTCGCCGCGAGCCAGGCGGTGACCAGGACCGCCCAGCGCTCGGCGGCGGGCAGCTCCTGCCAGTCGTCGTAGGCGGGCGTCGCCGCGTACCGCTCGTCGGCCTCGCCGTCGGAGGCGAGCAGGCCCGCCGCGTAGGCCAGTTCGACCCAGAACGCGGCCATCGGCTCCGGCAGATCGAGCGCGACCGCCGTCCGCTTGAGGTCGCGCACGCTGAGCCCGCCCGCGCGCAGCACCGCGGGGCCGCCCTCGTCCCAGTCCTTCAGGAGCTCCTCGACGGTGGCGAGCGACGTATAGGCCTGTCCGGCCGCCGTCGCGTCCACAACCTGTGGACGGTGCTCCCGCGCCGTCCCGACCACGGGCGGCACGGGTGCGAGGACGCGGTGCGCGCGCCCCGCCCGCAGATGCAGCGCGGCCTCGCGGGGCAGCACGACCGTGCCGGGCGCGGTCGGAAGCAGCAGCCCCCGGTCCAGGAGCCAGCGCAGGTGGCGCGCCGGATCGGCGGTGACCTGTCCGTACGGCGGCCCCCAGACCAGCCGCGAGAGCACCTCCACGGACTCGGCGGGCGCCTCGTCGAGGAGCGCCGACATGCGCTCCCGGTCGGTGAACAGGGCAGTCAGCGACGTCACGGCGGACACCGGGTCGTGCGTCGTCGGCAGCCCGGCGGCGGCCACGATGTCCTGGACACGGGTCGGCGACATGCCGGCCGTGGCCTCGGCGACGGTGGGCCCGAGCCCGGTCGGCGACGGGTGCTGCGGCGCCGGGGCGAGCAGCTCGCGGGCGGTGCGCACGAGGCGGAGCCGCTCGTCGGGGCCCCAGACGAGGGCCTGCTCGTGCAGGGTGGCGAGGGCGCGCCGCAGGGCGGGCTCGACGGCCGGGTCGCCCTCGTCCCCCGCGAGGAGCGCGAGCACCTCCTCGTACGGCGCCGGGTCGCTCGCCACGGCCAGCGCCTCCGCGACCTGCTGCGCGAACCGGTCGAGCCGTTCGAGGGCGCGGACCACGGAGGCGCGGGTCCCGGCCCTCGTGGCGAGCTGGGTGAGATCGGTCGGGACCGGATTGAGCAGGTCGGGGCGGGCGTGCAGCAGCGCGGCGAGATCGTCGTCGGCGCGCGAACGGAGCGCTTCGGCGAGGGAACGGGGCGTGTCCGCGGCGCGCGGCGGTGCGGTCACGCTCGCGCTGGCGCTGTCCGTGGGCTGCGGCTCGTCGGTGCTCATCCGGTTCACGTTAGCGGGTCCCGCCCCCGCCAAGACCGCGCTGCCACGCAATGGGGCGCCGCGCGACCGGACCCCGGGACCGCTGACCCGCGAGCCGCCCGTGATCGTCCGCCGATGCGGCACACTGGATGTTTGGCCTCATGAAAGGGCGGTTGCGTGAACGGACCCCTCATCGTCCAGTCGGACAAGACTCTCCTGCTGGAGGTCGACCACGAGCAGGCCGAGGCCTGCCGCCGTGCCATCGCCCCGTTCGCGGAGCTGGAGCGCGCCCCCGAGCACATCCACACCTACCGCGTCACCCCGCTCGGCCTGTGGAACGCCCGCGCCGCCGGGCACGACGCCGAGCAGGTCGTGGACGCCCTCGTGGAGTTCTCCCGCTACCCCGTGCCGCACGCGCTGCTCGTCGACGTCGCCGAGACGATGGCGCGGTACGGGCGCCTCACGCTCTCCAAGCACCCGACCCACGGCCTGGTGCTCACCACGACCGACCGTCCGGTGCTCGAAGAGATCCTGCGGTCCAAGAAGGTCCAGCCGCTCGTCGGCGCCCGGCTCGACCCGGACACCGTCGCCGTGCACCCCTCCGAGCGCGGCCAGATCAAGCAGACGCTCCTGAAGCTGGGCTGGCCCGCCGAGGACCTCGCGGGATACGTGGACGGCGAGGCGCACAAGATCGACCTGGACGAGGCGGGCTGGTCCCTGCGGCCCTACCAGCAGCAGGCCGTGGAGGGCTTCTGGCACGGCGGCAGCGGCGTGGTCGTGCTGCCCTGCGGGGCCGGGAAGACCCTGGTCGGCGCCGGGGCGATGGCGCAGGCCAAGGCCACCACCCTCATTCTCGTCACCAACACCGTCTCGGCCCGCCAGTGGAAGCACGAGCTGGTGAAGCGCACCTCGCTGACCGAGGACGAGATCGGCGAGTACAGCGGCACCCGCAAGGAGATCCGCCCCGTCACCATCGCCACGTACCAGGTGCTCACGACGAAGCGGAAGGGCATCTACCCCCACCTCGAACTCTTCGACTCGCGCGACTGGGGCCTGGTCATCTACGACGAGGTGCACCTGCTGCCCGCGCCCGTCTTCAAGTTCACCGCCGACCTCCAGGCCCGCCGCCGCCTCGGTCTGACCGCGACCCTCGTACGGGAGGACGGCCGCGAGTCGGACGTCTTCTCGCTCATCGGGCCGAAGCGGTTCGACGCCCCGTGGAAGGAGATCGAGGCGCAGGGCTACATCGCGCCCGCCGACTGCGTGGAGGTGCGGGTCAACCTCACCGACAGCGAGCGGCTCGCGTACGCCACCGCCGAGGCCGAGGAGAAGTACCGCTTCTGCGCCACCACCGCCACCAAGCGGAAGGTGACGGAGGCGCTGGTAAGGAAGCACGCCGGGGAGCAGACCCTCGTCATCGGGCAGTACATCGACCAGCTCGACGAACTCGGCGAGCACCTGGACGCGCCCGTCATCAAGGGCGAGACGACCAACGCGCAGCGCGAGAAGCTCTTCGACGCCTTCCGGCAGGGCGAGATCTCCGTCCTCGTCGTCTCCAAGGTCGCGAACTTCTCCATCGACCTGCCCGAGGCGACGGTCGCCATCCAGGTGTCCGGCACGTTCGGCTCCCGGCAGGAGGAGGCCCAGCGGCTCGGACGCGTCCTGCGCCCCAAGGCCGACGGGCACGAGGCCCGCTTCTACTCGGTCGTGGCCCGCGACACCATCGACCAGGACTTCGCCGCGCACCGCCAGCGTTTCCTCGCCGAACAGGGCTACGCCTACCGGATCGTCGACGCGGACGAGCTGCTCGCCGGGGGCTGAGGGCCGCCCGCCTCGCGCGGCACGCCGCTTCCCGCGCTTCCCGCGCGCGGCAGCGGCACCGCGCCGCCGCCCGCCCTCGGCCGCGCGCCGAGCAGGCCGAGGCAGGGCAGCAGCGCCAGCGCCAGCAGCGCGTACGGCGATGCCAGCGGCTGCTGCCACCAGGGCAGCCGCAGGTCCAGATCGCCCTCGTGCGGCAGCAGCCAGAAGGTGCGCGCCGTGAACAGCACGGCCACCGCCGCCGCCAGGCGTGGCCTGCCCGCCGCGAGGAGCAGGGCGAGCAGCGGCACGCACCACACCCAGTGGTGGGACCAGCTGATGGGGGAGACGAGCAGGGCGGTGAACGCGGCGAGGAGCAGCCCGTGCGCCTCGCCGCGGGTCCGCCCGGCCGCCCACAGCCCGGCCGCTCCCACCAGGGCCGCCGCACCGGCCCAGACGGGCCCCGGCTCCGGCTCGTGCAGGACGCGGGCCACGAGCCCTTGCAGCGACTGGTTGTCGACGATCCACGCCTTGCCGACCCGCCCCGTCTCGAACAGCCGCCGCGTCCAGAAGTCGACGCTGGCGGACGGCAGGACGAGCGCCCCGAGCAGCACGGTCCCCGCGCAGGCCGCGACCGCCGTCCCGGCCTCGCGCAGCCGCCCCCGCAGCAGCAGGTACGCGACGAAGACCGCCGGGGTCAGCTTGATCCCCGCGGCGACCCCGAGCGCGAAGCCCTTGCCGAGGGCGCCCGGCGGCCGGGTGAGGTCCCAGAGGACCAGACAGGCAAGGGCGAGGTTGATCTGCCCGAACAGCACGGTCTGGAAGACGGGTTCGAGCCAGAGACCGAACGCGGTGGCGGCGCAGACGAGCGGCGCGCGGGCCGGAAGGTGCGCGAGTCGGCAGGAGAGGCGGACGAACAGCGCCAGCAGCGCCACGTTCCCCGCGAGGAAGACGGCCTTCAGGGCGGCGGGCGGCAGCCAGGTCGTCGGCACGAAGAGGATCGCGGCGAACGGCGGGTAGGTAGCGGGAAGTTCCCACTCGGTGACCGTGAACCCGTACAGATCCTGGCCGTTGGCGACGGCGGCGCCCTCCGCGCGGTAGACCAGCGCGTCGGCCATCGGCACCCGCTGGACCACACAGAGCGTCGCCAGGGCCCCGAGCGACACGAGAAGCAGAGCGAAGGAGACGACGGTCCCGACAGCGTGGGGTGAATACCTGATCACGATCCGTGGTGTCACGGAGCGACATTACTGGAGCCGGTGGTCCACACGGTGGAACACCGTGCGGCCTCAGGCATGCTCTGGGGCCCCGCCCCTCCCGGATGGGCCGAGACGGCGGGCTCTGGGAGCACGTCCCCCCGGATGGGCCGAGACGGCGGGCTCTGGGAGCACGTCCCCCCGGATGCGCCGAGACGGGCGGGCTCTGGGAGCACG
>NZ_JASKYR010000507.1:0-5478 GCF_041028215.1 Streptomyces flavofungini | reverse complement strand
TCGCGCCGCGCCCGCGCCGTCCCGCCCCGCCGCCGGCCAAGGTCGCGCCAATGGCGTGTCTCACCCCTGATTCCGCGCGGCGGCCGACCTAGGTTGGACCAGTGGAGCAACACAGGACGCGTCCCCAGACCGAACCGAAGGCGCCCGCCGCGGCCAGGCCCCGTCGGACCGCCCCGCTGCCCCCCCGATCTCGGGGGGCGAGGGGGTCGGCGGGCGGATCATGGGCCTCGTGACCTCGCTCGCACTGCACGCGGGCTGGCTGTACGGGGGCACGCTCATCGCCGCGCTCATCGTGTGCGTACGCAAGATCCGGCTGATGGCCGAGCGGCGCCGGCCCGGTCGGCCGACGCCCTCCCGGCAGCAGACCACGGGACCCAAGCAGCGCGAGAAGCGCGTGCCCGCCGTCTGACGCTCACAAGCCCCGCGTCGTCTGACGCTCACAAGCCCCGCATCGCCTGACGCTCACAAGCCCCGCGTCACGCCCTCTCGCTCGCCGCCATCGCCGCTCCCACGATGCCCGCGTTGTTCTGGAGCTGGGCCGGGACGATCTCCGCGGAGATGCCCTCGATGAGCGGCAGGAACTTGTGCGACTTGCGGCTGACGCCGCCGCCGATGATGAACAGCTCCGGCGAGAACAGCATCTCCACGTGCGCGAGGTACTTCTGCACGCGGTGGGCCCAGTGCTCCCAGCTCAGGTCCTCGTCCTCGCGCGCCTTGGACGAGGCGCGCTTCTCCGCGTCGTGGCCGTGCAGTTCGAGGTGGCCGAGCTCGGTGTTGGGCACCAGATGGCCGCCGGTGAACAGGGCGCTGCCGATGCCCGTGCCGAGGGTGAGCAGCAGGACCGTGCCCTTGCGGCCCTTGCCCGCGCCGAAGTGCATCTCGGCCACGCCCGCCGCGTCCGCGTCGTTGAGCACGGTCACGGGGGCGCCGCCGAGGCGGTCCGAGACCAGCTTCTGGATGTCCGTGCCGATCCAGCTCTTGTCGACGTTGGCCGCCGTACGCGCCGTGCCGTCGGTGATCACGCCGGGGAACGTGGCGCCGATGGGCCCCGTCCAGCCGAAGTGCTCCACGACCTCGCAGACGCCCGCGACCACCGCGTCGGGCGTCGACGGCTGAGGGGTCAGGATCTTGTACCGCTCCTGGGCCAGGTCCCCGCGGTCAAGGTCCACGGGAGCGCCCTTGATCCCTGAGCCGCCGATGTCCACACCGAAGATCTCCATGGCACCACCGTACGACCCGAGCCCCGCCGGGACACGGCACACGGGCCGAAGACGATCAGCCCTGGGGAAGCCCCAGGGCTGAAGGCGATCAGCCCTGGGAAACCCCCTGGGACAGCTCGGCCGCCTCGGCGCGCAGGTCCCTGCGCAGTTCCTTCGGGAGCGAGAAGGTGATCGACTCCTCGGCGGTCTTCACGGTCTCCACGTCGCCGTAGCCCCGCTCGGCGAGCCACTCGATGACGCCGTCCACCAGGATGTCCGGCACCGAGGCGCCGGAGGTCAGGCCGACCGTGGTCACGCCCTCCAGCCATGCCTCGTCGATCTCCTCCGCGCCGTCCACCAGGTGGGACGCGGGGGCGCCCGCGTCGAGGGCGACCTCGACCATGCGGATCGAGTTCGAGGAGTTCTTGGAGCCGACGACGATGACGAGCTCGGCGTCCTCGGCGAGCTTCTTCACGGCGGTCTGGCGGTTCTGCGTGGCGTAGCAGATGTCGTCGCTGGGCGGCGAGAGCAGGTTCGGGAACTTGCCCTTGAGGGCGTCGACCGTCTCCATCGTCTCGTCGACGGAGAGTGTGGTCTGGGAGAGCCAGACGACCTTGTCGGGGTCGCGGACCTCGACGTTCGCGACGTCGTCCGGGCCGTCGACGAGCGTGATGTGCTCGGGCGCCTCACCGGAGGTGCCGATGACCTCCTCGTGGCCCTCGTGCCCGATCAGGAGGATGTCGAAGTCGTCCTTGGCGAACCGGACGGCCTCCTTGTGCACCTTGGTGACCAGCGGGCACGTCGCGTCGATCGTGGCGAGCCTGCGCTCGGCGGCCTCCGCGTGGACGGTCGGGGCCACGCCGTGCGCGGAGAACATCACGATGGAGCCCTCGGGGACCTCCGCCGTCTCCTCGACGAAGATGGCGCCCTTCTTCTCCAGGGTCTTCACCACGTACTTGTTGTGCACGATCTCGTGGCGGACGTAGATCGGGGCCCCGTACTGCTCCAGGGCCTTCTCGACGGCGATCACGGCACGGTCCACGCCCGCGCAGTAGCCACGGGGAGCGGCGAGCAGGACACGGCGGGAGCCAGGCGTTGCAGTCATGACACCCATCGTAAGGCCGCGTCCAGCGCGTCAAAGATCGCCCGGTTGGGGAGACTGGAGGCCTGCGTCGTTCCACGCGCTTCCACGCGCTGATCCACGGAGGCACGATGTCCGGTCAGACCGCCAGTGAAGGGGCCCACGAAGCGGGTGCCGAACCCGCCGACGACACGCGGCTGCGGCGCAGTCTGGGCTTCCGTGACCTCGTCGTCTACGGTCTGCTCTTCATCGCCCCCATGGCGCCCGTCGGCGTCTTCGGCACCCTGGACGCCAAGTCGCACGGGGCCGTCGCCCTCGTCTATCTGATCGCCACGGTCGCCATGGCGTTCACCGCGTTCAGCTACGCCCAGATGGTGCGGGTCGTCCCCCAGGCAGGGTCCGTCTTCGCCTACGCGCGCGCGGGGCTCGGCAAAGGCTTCGGGTTCATCGCCGGATGGATGGCGATGCTCGACTACCTGCTCATCCCGGCGGTCGCCTATCTGTTCTCCGGTATCGCCATGAACTCGCTCGTCCCCTCGGTGTCCCGGTGGGTGTGGACGGCCGTCGCCGTGCTCATCACCACCGCGCTGAACCTCTGGGGCGTACGGACGGCCGCGCGGGTCGGGTTCGCGGTGCTGGCGATGGAGGTCCTCGTCCTCATCGTCTTCGTCGTCGCCGCCGTCGTCGTCCTCGCGACGGACGGCGCCCAGCGGGACTGGCTCTCGCCGCTGAGCGGCGACGGCTCACAGGGCGCGTTCGCGCTGTCCGCCGTGGTGGGGGCGGTGTCCATCGCCGTCCTGTCCTATCTGGGCTTCGACGCCATCGCCTCCTTCGCCGAGGAGGTGACGGGCGGCTCGGCGAAGGTCGCGCGGGCCGTGCTGTTCTGTCTGGCGCTCGCCGGTGTGCTCTTCATCGCCCAGACGTACCTGGTGGCCCTCCTTGAGCCGCTGTCCTCCGCCGAGCTCGCCGCGGAGCCGGTCAAGCAGGGCACGGCCTTCTACGACGCCGTGGACTCGGCGGCCGGGTCGTGGCTGCACGATCTCGTGGCCGTCAGCAAGGCCATCGGCGCCGCGTTCGCCGCGCTCGCCGGGCAGGCGGCCGCGGGGCGGCTGCTCTTCGCCATGGCGCGGGACCGGCGGCTGCCCAGGGTGCTGTCCCGGACCGACTCCGGCACGCCCCGCGTGGCGCTGCTCTGCGCGGCCGTCGTGACGCTGGTGGCGGCGGTGTGGGCGGCGCGGCGGGACGACGGGATGGACCACCTGGTCTCGGTGGTCGACATCGGGGCGCTCACGGCGTTCCTGCTGCTGCACGCGAGCGTGGTGGGGTGGTTCGCCGTACGGCAGAGGGGCGCCGGTTTCAGTTGGTGGCGGCACCTGGCGGTGCCCGTCCTCGGCGCGGCGATCACCATTGCCGTCATCTGGGAGGCGTCCGGGACCGCGCAGGTCGTGGGGGCGGTGTGGCTGGCGGTGGGGCTTGCCGTGCTTCTTGTGCAGCGGGCTCGGCCGGTCTCCTAGAGCGCCGCGTCTTGCCTGCGCCGCCGCTTGTCCCCTGAGCCGCCGCTTCGCGGCGGGTGATTTCCGCCCACCCGCTTGATCACCCCGAACACAGCCCTCACCGAACAGACCGCCTCGTTGTCCGACCCTGCCGATACGCTCGACCGCATGGCTCTCAACACGTCCGCCGACGCGCCGCTGCCCGTCGGGCAGGTGTCACGGCTGATCGGCGGCTGGATCGATCGGCTCGGTGCCGTGTGGGTCGAGGGGCAGATCACCCAGCTCTCCCGGCGGCCCGGCGCCGGAGTCGTGTTCATGACGTTGCGCGACCCCTCGCACGACATCTCCGTCAGCGTCACCTGCTACCGCCAGGTCTTCGACGCCGTCGCGGACGTCGTCTCCGAGGGCGCCCGCGTCGTCGTGCACGCGAAGCCGGAGTGGTATGCCCCGCGCGGGCAGCTCTCCCTGCGGGCCGCCGAGATAAAGCCGGTCGGCGTCGGCGAGCTGCTCGCCCGTATCGAGCAGCTCAAGAAGCGCCTCTCCCAAGAGGGCCTCTTCGCCCCCGAGAGAAAGCGGCCGCTGCCCTTCCTGCCCCAGCTCATCGGCCTGGTCACGGGCCGCGCCTCGGCCGCCGAGCGCGACGTCCTGGAGAACGCGCGGCACCGCTGGCCCGCCGTCCGCTTCGAGGTGCGCAATGTCCCGGTGCAGGGCGTGCACGCGGTCCCCCAGGTCGTGCAGGCGGTGAAGGACCTCGACGCGCACGGCGAGGTCGACGTGATCGTCGTGGCGCGGGGCGGCGGCAGCGTGGAGGATCTGCTGCCGTTCTCGGACGAGCAGCTCATCCGCGCGGTGGCGTCCTGCCGTACACCGGTGGTCTCCGCGATCGGCCACGAGCCGGACAGTCCGCTCCTCGACCTCGTGGCGGACCTGCGCGCCTCCACACCCACCGACGCGGCCAAGAAGGTCGTGCCGGACGTCGGCGAGGAGTACGAGCGGGTGCGGTGGCTGCGGGACCGCGCCCGGCGCTGCATGAACGCCTTTCTCGAACGGGAGGACCGGGGCCTCGCCCACGCGCTGGCCCGGCCCTCCATGGAGCATCCGCACCGCATGGTCGAGGAGCGCGAGGAACAGGTGTCCGCGCTCGTCGACCGCAGCCGCCGCACCCTCGGGCATCTGCTCGACCGGGCGGGCTCGGAGCTGACGCACACCCACGCGCGCGTGGTGGCCCTCTCCCCCGCCGCGACGCTCCAGCGGGGGTACGCGGTGCTCCAGAAGCCGGACGGCACGGTCGTCCGGTCGCCGGGCGACGTGAGTGTGGACGAGGAGCTGCGGGCCCGGGTCGCCGAGGGCGAGTTCCATGTACGCACCGTGGAGCAGGACGCCCGCACCGCGGGGCAAACCGACCAGGGCTCGGCCCGGGCGGCCGACGCGGACCGTACCGAGTTCTAGGGATTTAGGGTGGGCGCATGACCAGCACAACGGACGAGGCCGTGGGCTCCGCGGACGCGCTCGGGTACGAGCAGGCGCGGGACGAGCTGATCGAGGTGGTACGCCGCCTGGAGACCGGCGGCACGACACTGGAGGAGTCGCTCGCCCTCTGGGAGCGCGGCGAGGAGCTGGCCAAGATCTGCCGCCGCTGGCTGGACGGCGCCCGCGCCCGCCTGGACGCGGSCCYCGCSSRGCCMGACGCCGAGGACGGCCAGGG